>CAYPTV010000532.1:0-2414 GCA_964413505.1 uncultured Bifidobacteriaceae bacterium
TGCCCGCGCGCAGCTTGTCGTTCATCTTCCGGTCCACAAAATTCGGCACCTGCGGCTCTTCGTGCATCGTGCGCCCGACGCCGTGGCCGACAAATTCGCGCACGACGCTGAAACCGTTGCCCTCGACGTAATCCTGGACCGCGCGCGAAATATCCGTCACGCGATTTCCCGGCAGCGCGGCCGCGATTCCCATATACAGCGACTGCTCCGTCACGTCCAACAACCGCTGCGCCAAAACGCCACAGCCGCCCACCGCAACCGTCCGGGCGTTGTCGCCGATAAAACCGTTGTAACTGACGCCGACATCCACGCTCACGATGTCCCCAAAACGCAGTTCGCGCCCGGTCGCCAGTCCGTGAACCACTTCATCGTTGACCGAAATGCAAGTGTAACACGGATACTTGCGATAGCCTAAAAACGCGCTCTTCGCCCCATGCGCCTTTATTTGCGCCGCCGCAAACTCGTCCACCTGCCTCGTCGTCACGCCCGGTTTGATGAATGCGGAAATCTCTTCCAAAACTTTTCCGGCAACCACACACGCCGGACGCATCAACCTTAAATCGTCCTCGAACTTTAATTTTATTCCGGCCACGGTGTTCGTTAAATCGTTAAATTGTGATTTGTTAAACCGTCCCGTGTTTTTCCGATTCAACGATTCAACGATTTAACAATTCAACCGCTTCAGAACCGCCCGCGCAGCTTGCCCTTTTTCAGGAAGCCGTCGTAGTGGCGCATCATCAGATGCGATTCGACCTGGCGCATCGTGTCCAGCAAAACACCAACCGTGATCAAAATGCTCGTGCCGCCGAAGAAGCTCGCCACGGCGTAGGAAATCCCCATTTTCCTCGAAAGAATGATCGGAATGACGGCGATGACGGTCAGGAAAATCGCGCCGGCGAGCGTGATGCGGCTCATCGCCTTGTGCAGATAATCGCTCGTGCCCTGCCCCGGACGCACGCCGGGAATATAGCCGCCGTTTTTCTTCAAGTCGTCGGCGATCTGGATTTCGTTGAACTGCGTCGCCACCCAAAAATAGGAGAAAAACAAAATCATCAGTGAATAAAGCGACAGATACCAGATTGAAGCCGTCGTCGTGTCCAGCGCATTAGCCAGCGAGCGGAATGTTTCAGACCAAAACGGCGAGCCTGAAAAAAAGATGCTCGCGTTCTTGAAAATCATCGGCGGGAACATCAGGATGGACTGCGCGAAAATGATCGGCATGACGCCCGCGTAATTCACTTTGAGCGGCATGAACGACGTTCCGCCCTGATACATTTTGCGTCCGACGGCACGTTGCGCGTATTGAACTGGAATTTTCCGCTGCGCCTGGGTGATTGCGATGACGCTCGCGATGACGCCCGCCAGCAGGAACAACATCACCAGCCCGGAGCCAATCAGATGATGTTGAGGCTCGGCTCCGCCAAACATATCTTTAAGCCCCACCCACGCCGACGGCAGCCGCGACAAGATTCCTATGGTGATGACCAGCGAAACGCCGTTGCCGATGCCGCGTTCGGTGATCTGTTCGCCGAGCCACATGAGAAGCATCGTGCCGGTTGTGAGAATCAAAGTTGTTTGAATGCGATACCACCAAATGTGGTCCATCAGCGAAGGAACAATCAACTGGCCGACGAAATCGCTGCCGAAAACTTTTGCCGGATTTTCCCAGGTGATGGCCGTCGCAAAACCCCAGCCGAAGCATAGAAGAACGGTCAGGTAGCGTCCGTATTGGACAATTTTTGTGCGACCGCCCTCTTCGCGCGCCAGTTTGCTTAATTTCGGCCAGACGGCTGTAAGCAGTTGGATGATGATCGTCGCGCTGATATACGGCATGATACCGATGCCGCCGATGGCGCAATTGCCCGTCGCACCGCCGTTGAACATGTTCACCATTCCCATCGCGCCGCCTTGAGCATGGGCATTGATGTATTCGCTCAATGCGGTGCCGTTCAATCCCGGAACACGGATGAACGCAATGACGCGCACGATCGCCAGAACGCCAATCGTGAACAAAATCCGCGACTTCAACTCCGGGACTTTGAAGCAGTTGGCGAATGTGTCGAAGATGTTGCGGAACATAGGTCAGTCCCGCTTCAAGCCTTCGCGGGCGCGGCGGGTTTGCGGCTGACGATCTCAACCGTGCCGCCTTTGGCTTCGATCTTCGCCTTCGCGGATGCGCTGAACGCGCTCGCGCTTACGGAAAGTTTTTTGGTCAATTCACCGTTGCCGAGAATTTTGACTCCGTCGGATTTGCCGTTGGCAAGGCCGACCGAGCGCAACGCCAGTTCATCAACTTTTGCGCCGTCGTCGAACTTGTTCAAATCGCCGACGTTCACGCCGTGATAGGTTGTCGCGAACCGGGCGTTGTTGAAACCGCGCTTTGGAATGCGGCGGATGAGCGGCATCTGGCCGCC
>CAYPTV010000533.1:0-2407 GCA_964413505.1 uncultured Bifidobacteriaceae bacterium
CTTTGTAGATTCGCGATTTCAAAATCGTCAAAGCTCCGTCAGGAGCGACATCATCCGAAAATAGCCCGGCCATTTATGGCTGGGTAAATTGTCCGGCAAATTTACGAGTCCCGTCAGGGACGAAAGTCTGCCGTCCCTGACGGGACTTTGATGTTTGTGCGCGATGAATCCCAGCCTTGAAAGGCCGGGCTATTGTCAAAGAATATGCCGCCCCGACGGGGCTGAAATTTTATTTTGGTTTTGGTTCTACAAATATGCCGCGCCGACGGCGCTGGGGACGAACGCCGTGCCAAAATCATTTTGCGTTGGACGTTTGGGGCATTTGGCGTTTGAATGGTTTTACACAGAGGGAAAATTATGAGCGCAGAAGCCAAATGTAATTGCCAGCATTGCAGCGGACACATTTTATTTCCGACTGAAATGGCCGGGCAAATGACCGTTTGTCCGCTTTGCGGACTGGAAACCAAATTATACGTCCCCGCAATTCCCCAAGATGTTCGAGTTGAAATCAAGCGCGGTGTGAGTCCGCTTGGTATTGCATCTCTGGTTTTGGGAATCGGTGCGAGCGTGTTTTGTTGGATTCCATTTTTAGGACTGTTGGCAATTCCCATTTCGGCTATTGGATTTTTGCTTGCCACGATTGGAATTACTGCGGCCATTGTTGGGAAAAAAAGCGGCCTTTCATTTCCAATTGGCGGAGCGGTCATTTGCGTTGTCGCAACGCTAATTGCGCTTTTCGTCACCGGCGGAATTTCATCGCTGATTGCAAAACATGAGGTTCAATCCAATTCCACAAACCAAAAGATTCCCGCCGAATCATCTTTAGATTCACCGGCGACATCCGCACACCGTCCGCCCAGTGCAGACGAACCTACCGCTTCCACGCCCACCGACTTGCCAGCCGCAACAACGCCACAAGCAGAATCATCTAGCGTTGGAGTAAGCTGGTCAAAATCATTCACCGTTCAGCAAGATGATGTGCAAGTTAGCGTTCAGAGCGTATTTATCTTCCCGACCTATGTGCACAACCTGACTGGCGATGTAACGCCCAGCAGAAATCTTTATTTGAATATCAAAATGCTCGTGTCGAATTTAAGCACCGGAAAGAAAATAGATTTTACAACATGGCGAGGCGAAAATTTTAGCACGAAAAATGACTCTGCTACATTGACGGACAACAACGGGAATACCTACAAAAAAATAAATTTCGATTCCGGTTTATTAAATTCGCGATTGGACGAAGCACAAGACAACATTTCCATCTATCCAACCAACTCCTTTGAAGATTTGTTAGTGTTTGAATTGCCAGTCGCAAATCTGAAATGGCTACACCTTGAACTTTCGGCAGAAAATTTTGGTGGTAGCGGAATGCTACGGTTTGAAATTCCACCGAGCAGTATTCAGAATTTTAGGCTAATAGGCGGCCAAAAATAATTTCAGGACGCTCGCTCGAAATTCACACCTGCTGTTATCGTGCAAACGCGCTAGGAAAGTTGTGTTGCTAAAAAACGTAACGCGGCAACGGACGCATCAAAAACGCTGATTGCGCTCTGCTCATCATAGATGGCTTCAACGTGCATTGTCTCATCGCGCAGGGGCGTTTTAACCGCCGCGAGGAAAGCGTGTGCTTTGTCGTAAAATCCTCTTTCTGTCGCCCAATTTGGAGGTGGTGACTTATCGCGTTTTGAAATCTCATCCCGAATCCTGCCGAGCGTTTTCCCCCAGGTTTTTTCCGGGCCGGCGGTGGGGCGAACGATTCCCAGTTTTCGCTCTAGGGAAATAAGGGCAATTTCAAACGCCCTCATTAAATGAAAAACGCAAGCTGTGAAACGGTCGGTTACAAGGCAGTTGCCAGCTTCAATCAATTCGACATTCCCGTTTGGAAAATTGGCTTTGAAATCTGCCCCGGCCAACTGTGAATTGTTGTAATATCTAAATCGCCCATCCTTCACGGTGAAGAAATGTATGCTTGTTGATTCTTGGCCAAATAAATCAGCAAGGAAATTGATGCGGTCAAACATAATGCGATCAAATTTTTGGGAGATTTTTTGTCCGCCGAACTCCGATAAAACTCGTCTGGCCAAAATAGCTGTTTGCGTCAGGTTTATAGCTTCCGCTTCGACGGCAACCTTTTCCAAAAACCCCAAAATTTGTGCATTCAATTCGGGCGTCAAAACTTCAGGAGCCAGTGTTGTCAGTCGGCAAGAGGCAAGCCATTCCGAGATATTCACGAGCCGTCGAGCTTGATAGGTTTCCATGTCTCGCAAGCTAATAAAACCAGATGCCTAATGCCAGTTTTTCATTTGTTGACCTCGCGCGGGTTTGCACCGTTGCCAATTGCCGCGAGCCGCACGGCGCATCTGGGCGGCACGGTGGCGACGATTGGTTTCCAAAAGCAAATGAAGAA
>CAYPTV010000534.1:0-2403 GCA_964413505.1 uncultured Bifidobacteriaceae bacterium
CACGGTAAGTCGGCTCTTGCCGGAGTGCGGAATCAAAGTTATGGTCTGGTCATGCTGGATTGGAGCAAATGTGCCGCCGTGGAACGCATCGCCGGCAAAGTAAGCGGCGCGTGGCTGTTCAAAGACACCCGCGTGCCCGTGGCGGCGTTGTTTGAGAATCTCGAAGACGGCGCGACGGTGGACAATTTTCTCGAATGGTTTCCCGGCGTGACCCGCGAACAGGTCGAGGCCGTGCTGGAACACGCCGGGCAAAGCCTGCTGGTCGCGTGATTCACGCGCATGAAAATTCTTTTCGATCACGGCACACCAGCGCCCTTGCGCCGCCAACTGGCCGGCCATGAAATTTCCACGGCTTACGAAATGGGCTGGGCAAAATTGAGCAACGGCGATTTGCTGACCGCTGCGGAAAAATCCTTCGACGCCTTCATCACGACCGACCAAAACCTTCGTTACCAGCAAAATCTTTCGGGCCGGCGGCTGGCGATTCTGGTTTTGCCGACCACAAGCTGGCCGGAAATTCAAAAGCACACGAGCAAAGTTGCCGACAGCGTGAATGCGCTGAAGCCGGGAGATTTTGTTGAACTCAATTTCTAACCAAGTCGCGGTTACCCCGCTTTCTCCTTCACCCGGCGGCTGAAGCTTTCGGTGCGAATGACGGCGCGTTTGTGCAGGCCGCGCACGATGACTTCGTGCTGGTCGCGGGCTTCAATTTGAAACAGCACCTGACGGTCCTCGACGGAAATGATGCGCGCGGTGCAATGAACCGTCTGGCCAACCGGCGTCGGCGCGAGATGCTTCAAATCAAGCTCGATGCCGACGGAACGTTCGCCGTCTTCGAGGCAGCCTGCGATGGTTTCGCGCGCAGTGCGTTCCAGAAAGCCAACGAGGTTCGGCGTGGAAAGCACCGCTGGCATTCCGTTGCCGGCAAACTCCACGGCGTGCTTCGCCTCGGTCTTGAAGGCGAGTTCGCCAGTCAATCCGATGCGCGGGCGGCTTTTCATTTTTTGAGCAGGTCGGCGACGAGCAATTTCTCTTCCTTGAGTTCGGCCTCGGTCGCGGCGATTTTCGCCTTGCTGAAATCGTTGAGCGGAACGTTCTGGACGATTTCCCATTTCTTGCCGTCTGTGCGGATCGGGTAACTGAAGATCAGATTCTTCTCGATGCCGTAATCGCCGGGAGTGCAGACGGCGACGCTGAACCAATCGCCGGGTTTTGTCGGCGAGGTAAGATTGCGGACGGTGTCCACGACGGCATTTGCGGCGCTGGCCGCGCTGCTCAATCCGCGCGCTTTGATAATCGCCGCGCCGCGCTGCTGCACCGTCGCGATGAAATCTTTCTCCAGCCATTCGCGATGGCTGATGACATCCGGCACGAAGCGACCGTTAATCTTGGCGTTGAAAAAATCAGGATACATCGTCGCGCTGTGATTTCCCCAGATGGCAAGGTTGCTGACGGCGGTCACGTCCGCGTTCGCCTTTTTCGCGAGCTGCGTTTTGGCGCGGTTTTCGTCGAGCATCGTCATGGCAAAGAAACGATCGCCGGGCACACCGGGTGCATTATTCATGGCAATGAGTGAATTGGTGTTGCACGGATTGCCGACGACAAGCACGCGCACGTCGCTCGCGGCGTTCTTGGCGATGGCGTTTCCCTGGCCGGTGAAAATCTTGCCGTTGATGCCGAGCAAATCCTTGCGCTCCATTCCCTGCTTGCGCGGCACGGCCCCGACGAGCAGCGCCCAGTTGACGCCTTTGAAGCCTTCGTTCAAATCGGATGTCGGCACAATTCCTTTGAGCAGCGGGAACGCGCAGTCGTCGAGTTCCATGCAGACGCCGCCGAGAGCGGCGAGCGCTTTTTCATCGGGGACTTCGATCAAATGCAAAATGACCGGCTGATCCGGGCCGAACGCCGCGCCGGAAGCGATGCGGAAGAGGAGTGAATAACCGATCTGGCCGGCCGCGCCGGTGATTGCGACTCGAATTGGAGTTTTGTTCATAAATTAAACGGGGCGAAAGCATAATTCCTGCGCCCGATTTTCACAAGCGCAGAACATTTTTGAAAATGTCACAAGAATTTTCTTGGAATTTTTTTTATTCAGCGTAAAAAGGAACTGCTCTTTGAAACGGCGGAAAAAGTTTTCCGCAACATAGCGGTCAAATGTCAGGGAACCCGGTGTGAATCCGGGACGGTTGCGCCACTGTAACGGCTACAAACTCCCAATGCCACCGACGAAAGTCGGGAAGGCGGGAGTGAGGTTTGAAGCCGAAGTCAGGATACCGGTTTGATCGCACTCGTCGGCTCCGAGCGTATCGGAGCACTTCTCCGCAAAGAGAAGGATGAGACCAGTCCGTCCAAACTGTTTTTGGGCGGCTCGTCGAATTTCCTCCATTCCTCGTTTGCGAAGTC
>CAYPTV010000535.1:0-2402 GCA_964413505.1 uncultured Bifidobacteriaceae bacterium
AATTTTAACGGAACCACTTTGCCCGGACTCGGTTTCAATTTCGCGCGCTACAACACGGGCGCGTGCGGCACGGCCACCGTCAACGGGCAAAGCATGGTGTATTACGCTTTCCTGCCCGAATACGAGGTGCAGGGATACTGGGTTAACCCGGCCAGCACGGACCCCGCCTCAGCCAGTTGGGATTGGACCGTGGACGCAAATCAGCGCACGCTGCTGCTGAACGCCCAGGCGCTCGGCGCCAACCGGTTTGAATTGTTCGCCAATTCGCCCATGTGGTGGATGTGCAAAGATTTGTGTCCGGCAGGAAATGGGAGCGGCTCGGCCACCGCCAACCTTGATCCGACCAATTACGATGAATTTGCCATTGAAATGGCCACGATTGCCAGCTACTTCAAAACCAACTGGGGACTCACCTTCACCACGGTGGAACCGTTCAACGAGCCGGTTTCGTCCTGGTGGACGACCAATGGCAGCGCCCTCCAGGAAGGCTGCTATTTTGCGAATTCCAGCCAGCCGGCGGTGATCGCTGACCTGCGCACGGAATTAAATAATCGCGGACTCAACTCCATGCCGATTAGTTCCCCGGATGACAACCAGTTCGATCAAACTTACAATACTTGGAACAGTTACAGCGCGACGACAAAGTCGCAGGTTGGCCAGATCAACTCTCATGCCTATCAGGGAACCGGTGGAAACCAGGCGGGCATTTACAGCGAGGCAACCGCCGCCGGCAAGACGTTGTATGTCTCCGAATATGGGGACAACGACATCACCGGCATGACCATGGCTTCGATCATCACTTACGAAATTTCGACGTTGCATCCCACGGGCTGGACTTACTGGCAGGCTCTGGACGCCGACGGGAAGGATAAAAACTGGGGGATGATCAATGCGAGCGACAGCGCTTTGACCATCGGTCCTGTCGAGCCGAAATATTATGTGATGGCGCAGTATAGCCGGCACATCCGCCAGGGCATGACGATCATCAGCAGCGGCGACGCCAATTCGCTGGGCGCCTACGATCCGGTCGCGCAAAAACTTGTCATCGTCACGGTCAACTCTGGAGCCGCCCAAACGATCACCTACAATCTTTCCAATTTTACGAACATCAGCGGCCCCCTCAACAGTTGGACCACCGTGCCGGCTGCGGCCATATATTATGTTGAGAGCACGAATCTGCCCCTCGCCGGAAAAACGTTCAGTTCGGCGTTTGCCGCGAATTCGGTTCAGACGTTTGAGCTTAGTCTCGCGCCGGCCGCCATCGCCGTCGCGGCGGCTTCCGCCAGTCCGAATCCGGCATATCCCGGACAGTTGGTGACGATCAGCGCCACGGTGACCGCCACCAACCCGGTTGCTTCAGTCACGGTGAATGCGAGCGCAATTGGCGGATCGGCCAGCCAGGTTCTGGTGTCAAACGGAGCCGGCAGTTATACCAACACCGTCACCGTTGGCGCGTCCATCGGGCCGGGCATCCAGACGTTGACCGTCAATGCCAGCGATACTTTGGGCAACACCGCTTCGCCATTTCCATTTGCCTTAAACATTGCGCCCAGCATTGCCGTCACGGCGGCTTCCGCCAGCCCTAATCCGGCATATCCCGGCCAATTGGTGACGATCAGCGTCTCGCTGACAAACATCAACCCGGTTGCTTCAGTCACGGTGAATGCGAGCGCAATTGGCGGATCGGCCAGCCAGGTTCTGGTGTCAAACGGAGCCGGCAGTTATACCAACACCGTCACCGTTGGCGCGTCCATCGGGCCGGGCATCCAGACGTTGACCGTCAATGCCAGCGATACTTTGGGCAACACCGCTTCGCCATTTCCATTTACGCTGGACATTGCAGTCGTGACGGTGACCTGGGTGGGGGCCGCCAACGCGAACTGGTCCTCCGCCAGAAACTGGTCGGGGATTCATGCACCGCCGGCCAACGGGGATACACCGGCGTTCGGCGTGCAAGGGCCGGGCGGCTTGACGCTCAACAACGATCTTTCGGCCACCAACACTTTCATGGGATTGACGTTTAACGCCGCCGCGCCGCCGTTCATCCTCAACGGGAACACGTTCACGAACACCGGCGGATGGGCGGACAATTCGTTGAACCTTGAAACCATAAACTTGCCGGTTGTTTTCAACGGCACGGCGTCGGTCAGCGTCGGCGTCGGCGGGACGCTGCTGCTGAACGGCGTCCTTTCGCAGCAAGGAACTTCCGGCCTCACCAAAAACGGTCTGGGCACCGTGACGCTCACGGGCGAAGCGTCAGGCGCCAACACCTACGCCGGCACGACGGCCATCAACGCCGGCACACTGAAGCTGGATTTCAACACCGGCGGCAGCACACCGGCGGCAAACATCATCTCCAGTTCTTCTCCGTTGAACTTGGGCGGCGGCACGCTGCTCATCAA
>CAYPTV010000536.1:0-2390 GCA_964413505.1 uncultured Bifidobacteriaceae bacterium
GCCCGGGGAATTTAGAATGAGTAACAACGTGGGATCACGGAGAACTCCAATTTGCGCCGTTACCAGAACGCAAATCGAAAACCTAAAATCAAAGATCAACGTCACAACCACCTCCAACAGCGTTGCAACTGCCACCAATTAATCATATGTACTTATTTTTGTCAAACTATTTTTTTGTGTATTAGCATCTCTGTTTTTTTATCGGCGATTTTATTAGCGGACTGTCCGCGCTGGTCCGTGAGCCGCCGGTCTCTGCGTTGCTTTCGTTGGTCGAAAATTCCTGTTTACAGCCGGGCATCACTTGTTAGCATCCCCAACAACACAAACATCGCATGAAAAAAATCGAGGCGGTCATCAAACCGTTCAAACTGGAGGACGTGAAATCCGCGCTGGCCGGGCTTGGTGTTCAAGGCTTGACCGTGACTGAAGTGAAAGGCTTTGGCCGCCAGAAGGGCCACACGGAAATTTATCGCGGCAGCGAATATACGGTGGATTTTCTGCCGAAAATAAAAATTGAACTTGTGGTTGCCGACGCGCAAGCTGTCCCGGTGGTTGAGGCGATTGTTCAGGCGGCCAAGACGGGGAAGATCGGCGATGGGAAAATTTTTGTCAGTCCGGTGGAAAAGGTAATCCGCATCCGGACCGGAGAATCGGACGAACAAGCGGTTTGAACAAATGCGCGGCATTGCAAAAAAAACAAAATTACCTTGATTTTATTGGCTGGAAAGCCGCTGTGAATAACTTGCGAACAAAAGTTAATATGTTGTTCTAGGAACTTTCGGCTCAATCGCATAAAAACGCTGATGTTAATTGGAATTATTTCAGGTATTTTGTCAGTGCGGTCGGGCAAAAATCGGCGGTGAAGAATTGGTTCTGTGTAATGTGTTGTAAACCAGCGGTTTATTTTTAAACTTTTAATGAATATTTTGACGAAAAGGTCTGGATTTCCGGTTGCTTTTTCAGGGTGCCAGCTTTCAGTCAAAAAGAACCACGGCCAAACCGGGCGACAGACGCCTCTTTTTTGACCAGGTGAATAACGACGGACTTTTTGACGGAACACAAATGCAGCTTTCAGCGGAAAAAATTTGGAATTCGGCGCAGGAGCAACTTCGCTCCAAGTTGAGCCGCGACACCTACAACATGTGGTTTGCGCCCTTGCGCGCCTGCGCTATTGACGGCAGCCACGCGACGCTCGAAGCGCCCAACGAATTTTGCGAGGTCTGGCTCAAGGACAATTACATCGGCCTTTTGCAGGACGCCATAGCCATCGCCGCCGGACGTCAGTTGCAGGTCAAATTCAAAGTTTCAACAACGGCAACCGCCGCTCCCATTTCCGCCCCGGCCCGTGCGACCGCGAAGGCCAAAACCTCCGAACCAGCCCACGAACGCGTTCCGGCCAACGGCGACAATTCGTTCAATCCAAAAAACACCTTCGACACATTTGTCGTCGGCAACAACAACAATTTCGCCTACGCTGCCGCGCTCGCCGTCGCGCAAGCGCCGGGAAAATCCTACAATCCGCTTTTCCTTTATGGGGGGGTTGGACTCGGCAAAACGCATTTGCTCCACGCCATCGGCCAGCACGTCTCCGCAAATAAAAAAGGCGCACGCGTCGCCTATTTGTCATCCGAAAAATTCACCAACGAATACATTGACGCGATCCAAAACAACAAACTCGCCGCGTTCCGCAAAAAGCACCGGCAGACCGACGTGCTGCTGATTGACGACATCCAGTTTCTTGCCGGCAAGGAACGCATCCAGGAGGAATTTTTCCACACGTTCAATGCGCTGCACGAATCGCACAAACAGATCGTGCTGACCTGCGACCGGCCCGCCAGCGAAATCCAGAACCTTGAGCATCGCCTCGTCTCACGCTTCGAATGGGGCTTGGTCACCGATTTGCAGCCGCCGGACGTGGAAATGCGCCTGGCCATCCTCAAGAAAAAGGCGCAGTCCATGAACGTCACGCTGTCGGAAGACGTGCTGAATTTTCTGGCCAACCGCATCCGCACCAACGTCCGCCGGCTCGAAGGCGCGCTCATCCGCGTCGCTTCCTACGCCTCGCTCACCGGAAAAAAACTGAGCATCGAAGTCGTCGAAAACCTGCTCCGCGAAATCCTCCACGAAGAAGGCCGCCTGTCCATCAGCGTCGAAGTCATCCAGAAAAAAGTCGCCGAACATTTTGACATCCGCCTCGCCGACATGACCAGCAAACGCCGCCCGGAAAACATCGCCTTCCCGCGCCAGATCGCCATGTATTTGTCGCGCCAATTGACCGAAAGCTCGCTCAACACCATCGGCGAAGCCTACGGCGGACGCGACCACGGCACGGTGCTGCACGCCTGCCGCCTTGTCAAAGACCGCATGTCAGTGGACGCCAACGTCCGCCA
>CAYPTV010000537.1:0-2387 GCA_964413505.1 uncultured Bifidobacteriaceae bacterium
CAGTGTTCGGGGACGGCATGGCGAGCGATGGTTGGCCTGACCCGCTGGATACACAGGCCACTTGGAATTTATATGTTGGAACTCCATCTGCTAATCCTCCCGTAGGCTCAATGATGGGGCGTTTTTGCATCGCCCGCCATGGCATATCGAATCCGACAGCAGCTCCCACAGCCATTGCGGACAATCAGCAGTTTCCCGGCGGAGTCAATCTCGGTTTTGCCGACGGCCATGTGGAATACTCCAAGCTCGACAACCTTTGGTCCTATTATTGGGACGCCGTTGCGGTTCCTGGCAAGCGTCCGTGACTGCCGCGACTTTTGGCTTGTTGAATCCTATTATATTTCAACATCAAGTTTTGCGGCTGCCTTGCTCCGGCGCATTTCACGGAAAATCGCGCTGGGATTTGGCATCGAACGCAAGCGTGAATTCTTCAGCCTTGTTTCTGAAATGGCCGGGACAAATCCCGCCACCGGCAAAACACGGCCATAATTTTATTCAAACCGCCATAACAGGAGAAAATGAATTTGCGCGGACATGGGAGATGCATTAATGTGCGACAATCCTTAACTTGAAGTCCGGTTTTTCATTCATAATGTTTTGTGCGGACGGTGAGGGTTATTTCACGCAAACCTGAAGCGCATCTTGTGAAACCTGCTCCCGGCATTATTATTTCCTTGTTCGCCCTGTTGCTCACGGGCGGTTCTGTTTTGGCCAACATCCCCGGCGGCGACGGCACCGGCACCGGCGCAAACGTCACGCTCACTGACAACGGGAGCACGGTGACGATGGCCAACGGCATCGTCTCGATCCTCATCACCAAGGCCGATGCGAACATCACCCAGATCAATTACACATACAACAACGGCGGCGGCACGCAGACGCAGCAATTGCTCAGCGGCGGCTATGATGGCGGGAAGTTTTACTGGGAGAACGCGGGTTTCGGCTCCGGAAATTTCAGTTATTCGATTGTTGCCAACAACGGCAATTATTGCGAGGTGGATTTATCGGCCACTTCATCCACCAACGGCGTCATGGACGTGCATTTCTCCATGCTGCGCGGTTCGCCTGGTTTTTATGTGACGCCCATTTGGAGCCATCGTGCGCAGGACGGCCCGATGCTTGACGCCGAGGGTCGGGACAATATCTACATCGGCTCCATCTTCGATTGGATGAGCGTAAGCCCCCAGCACGACTTCGAGACCGGCGGCAACCCGTCGCAGGTTCCGGCGTTTGAATCGCCACAGGAAGACGCCTTGGTGACGGGCGGCCCGCTGGAAGGAACCTACTTTGACAAATACAAATACGGCATGGACTTTGGCGGGCAGGGCGGCGGGCAAAGAGTCTGGGGCTGGAGCAGCGTCAGCGACAGCAGCATCGGTTTCAGCGGCAAAAATGTCGGTCTCTGGCATGTGCTGTCGAACGTGGAGATGTATAACGGCGGCCCGATGAAGACCGAGCTGATGGAAGGCTTGGCGCAGTATTCGCTCAACATGATCAACGGCAGCCATTATGGCCTTGGCCAGGCATTTGTCCTTGCAAACAGCGAAGTCTGGTCAAAAACCTACGGCCCTTATTTTGTTTATTGCAACAATTGCACCAACACATTGACCAATCCGGTGCAGGCGTCGCGCGCGCTGTTTGCAGATGCCCAGGCCCAAGCCGCCGCCGAGCAGACCGCATGGCCTTATAGTTGGTTCGCTAATGCGAATTATGCCGCCCCTTCTTCTCGCGGCGCGGTCGCCGGCCAGATTGTCATCCATGACACTTACAATCCCAACGCTTCGGCCTCCAACCTGTGGGTGGGCGTGGTGCAGCAGCCGGCGGTGAGCGACGGAGTGTATGACTTTCAGGAATGGTGCAAACCCTATGAGTTCTGGACCAAGACTGCGGCCGATGGCAGCTTCATCATCACCAATGTCATCGCCACTAACAACTATACGCTGTATGCCTTCGGCCCCGGTGCGGCGGGGACGTTCATGTCGCAGAACCAGACCGGCGGCAGTCCGCCCTGGTTGTTTAACCTGCCGGCGTCACCGTTCAATCTTACCGTGACCGGCGGCAACACTAACAATCTGGGCAGCGTCACGTGGACTCCAACACGCGTCGGCCCGACGGTTTTTGAAATCGGTTATCCCGACCGGACGGGCGGCAAGTTCCGGCATGGAGACGACTGGTTTGTGGGCGACATCGGCCCCAGCCCGACCGCGCCCAGCCCCATCTGGACCAAGTTTTTGGACTACCCTTTTGATTTTCCGAACGGCGTGAATTACACCGTGGGCCAAAGTCATTGGAACACCGACTGGAATTTCATCCAGCCGATTGTCGTGGATTATGCGGGCAACGAAAATCCTTCTTCCTCGACGATCACATTCAACCTCGCCACGGCA
>CAYPTV010000538.1:0-2381 GCA_964413505.1 uncultured Bifidobacteriaceae bacterium
TTGATTTTCCGGCGCGAAGTAATCGTTCAACAAAAATGCGCCGTTCGTAAATTTGCAGACGCGTGCCTTTGACGAATGGCACACGCTGGCCGGGGCGGATGATTGGTTGCCATGTAATTTCATTCATGCGCTGAAATTGTGGGAAGCCATTTGAAGCGCGCGGCGAATTTGTTCGGAACGTAGTCGGCGGTTTTCACAATCGCGCCCAGCCGGGCGAGCTTGTCACGAATCCACGCCGCTCCCTTGCCGGTGACGCCCAGGCGTGCCGCCAAGCTGTCCCGCACAATCGGAAAATCCGCCGCGCCGTCTTGCTCCGCTTTCCGCGCGAAGCTCCGCACGATCCGAAATGCGTCCCGTTCGTTTTCTGTTTCCAGCCGTGTGAAGATTTCCCGCTCCGCTGCCGTAAGTGTCGCCGTCCATCTGTCCGCCAAGCCCGTCCAAAGTTTTTCAAAACTTTCCATGTGTCCGGTTTCATCCGCTTTTGTCGTCGCCGTCTTGCCGCGAAACTGTGCTGTCGCCAGCCGTTGCGCCACGTCTCGCCCGACTTGGTGAAACACTTCGCCAACCAAGCCCGACAATTTCGCGTTACGCGTGCCAGTTGCCGTGATCCCCAGCTTTTGAAGCAACTCCGTTTCACGGTAAAGAGAGACAGAGAAAGAAGTTTCTTTCTTTGTATCGGGGAAGTGGCTTTCTAAACCGTTGCCATTCAAGGGGGCTGTTTTTGACTTCCCCGATAGGACGGATTCAAGGGAAGTGCGGCAGTTTTCCCAAACGATTTCATTGTGCCTTTCCGTGCCGGGATTCCAGCAACCGGGCGCACGCATACCCTTGCCGAAACGCGAAGGCAGAGAATCAGGCGGGAAGATTTCACAGACGCCAGCGGCGATGGGCGCGCCGATTTTGCCAGTCACGGATTTCAACAGCCGAATCCATTCCCGCGTGTCGTGAAAGTCCGGCGAGATTGCCCAGACGTGCCAGCCGCCGCTGCCCGACATTTCGAGAATCACGGCCAAGCCCGGCGCGTTCAACAGCACACGGAAAGCGGCTAGTGCCAGTTCCCGCGCCCGGTCTGACTCGCCGTTGTGCGAGTCAAAATCCATGCCGCCCCAGCGCGATTGCTGCCGGTCGTTTGTCGAGTAAGGCACAAACGCCAGCCGCGATTTCGGCGTGCCGGAAATGCTTTGCCAACTCCATGAAATTGCCCGGCCAACTGGCAACCGTTTTGAGCGGACATATTTTTTGCATCCGTCCGCGTCCTGAAAGCCCATGACGAAATGCGTTGTGCCGTTTCCGTTGTGAAGATGCTCGCAAAGGGAAGTCCATTCATGCCGCGTCCAAACGGCGTCGGCGCGTTTCGGCTGCCAATTCAAAATGGCGAATGGATTTTCGCCCGTATCAGCGGGTTTCACTCGCAAGCGAAGCCGTTTTGCCGGTTGCTGGCTTTTGGCATTGGCAGAGCCGAAAATCATGTCGGCGGGCGTCGTCATCCTTCTTTTGCCATTTGTCGCCGGGCAGGACAAGCTGGTGCGATTTTCCGCGCATTAGTCGGCGTTTCGATGGCAGCGTAACGTGCAATCAAACGCCGCGCCCATGCCATTCCGTGATGAAATTCAAACGTGCGAAGATAACCGCCCGCGACACCGCACACCACTTGGCGTGAATCACCGCGTTGCGAAAGTTTGCGGGCGAACTGCGGCAAGCGAGTTTGCACCCATGTCATGCCGGGTGCGGTTTGCCATGCGGACAATTCGCGGTTGCCAATGACAACATTGAGCGCGGGCTTCATCGGCTTACTCCGTGATTAACTTGTCCACGTCACTTGCCAGAAATCCCGACGCCCGCACACGACCGGGCAATTTGCGTTTCGTCAAAACGCCGCTGGCCGCGAGCTTGTCCACGAATCGCAGACTGCGACCAAATCGGCGGGCGACTTCGACGCGGCGGAGCAGTCGCGGCTCGGCGGAAGTCACCGGCTCGCGTTTTTGCACCGCCGGCTCGCGCAATGCGGCGAGCAGTCGCGACCGCTCTTGAGGCGTGAGTGTGGGATCGGATTTGAGTCCCGACCGGCAGATTTCAAGTGTGGTGTTGAGCATAGGCTCTTACAGGCGCATCTAGCGCCGTATGTTCCTGACTATGCCTTAAAATTAAATTTTGAATAAGAATTTGAAACCGTTGTAGTGGTGCCGTTTTTCTTGTCGGTGCGAACTGAAAATCCTGCTCAACGCACAATCTACAAAGTGCTGAAAAATCATCTTAAGGGCTTTAGATCATGTTACTCTTGGGATTGAATTTACCTGCTTTGTGTTTCGGTCATTTTTTCCCAATCGGATCAATATACTCCTGTTGTCACCCCACCAAATTGCGTTTTGATGAATTGACTT
>CAYPTV010000539.1:0-2380 GCA_964413505.1 uncultured Bifidobacteriaceae bacterium
CGCGCCGGACGTGAAGAACTCCTTTTCGCGGCGGCTCAGTCCTTCGCCGCCGCGATTCGGCCAATCGCGTCGGCGCGCAACGCCGACGCCGCCTTGACGGCCGCGGCGCGCGCCTTCGCCGCATCGGCCCAAGGCGCGCCGGCGGCGCGCGAAGCTTCAGGCAACTGGTCGAAGGCGGCGAGCGCCGCAGCGAGATCGCCGCGCTGCAGCGCGGCGGCGACGCGTGCGACCGGCGGGTCGGACTCGTCGCTTCCCGTAGCCGCGCCGACGCGGCGGACGCGCACCAGGGCGCGCATGTGGTCGAGGAGCCGAGCCCAACCGCTGCGCTCGGGCGGCGGCGCGGCGGCGACGACCGCCGGCTCGACCTTCGCCCAACTCGCGGCGAGCGCGGAAAGCGAGGGCGCGCCCGTTTCGGCGAATGGCTTCAGCGGGGCCAGCGCGTCGGCGCCGACGCCGAGCTGCGGCAGGGCCGCCAGTTCCGCCGCGAACGGGGCGCCAGCGGCGAAGCGCTGTTCGAGCGAAAGCGCGAGCACGGCGACTGAAGCCGCGTTCTCCGAACCGCCCTTCGCCATCGCGACGCGCGCGTCGCTCTTCGGCGCGGCGCCGGTCGCGCCTTCGAGCCTGGCAAGGCGTTCGTCGAGGCCGCCAAGTTGGTTCAGCCGCGTTTCGGCGACGGCGAGATCGCTTTCGAGCTTGGCGAGACGCGACTCGAGCGCGCCCGGCTCGGCAGGCGCAGCCGCGTTCGTCGAGGGCGGCGCGGACTGAGCCGCGGCGAGCGCCTTGGCGGCGTCGGCGCGCGCGGCCCGCGCTTCGTCGAGCGCTGTCTTGGCGTCACCGCCAGACGCTTCGAGCGCGCCGATGCGGCGGCCAAGAGCGTCGAGCGCGCCTCCCTTCGCCGCGCCGGCGGCGCCCGCTTCGAGCGCCGCAATGCGTTTGTCGAGCGCCGACGCCGTCACCGACTCGCTCGCCGCGGATTTCTCAACCGCGGCGAGCCGCGTGCGGGCGTCGTCGAATGCGCCGGCGCGCGGATCGATCAGCCATGCCGCGAGCAGGGCGAGCGCCGCGCCGAGAATCGCGCCGCCAAGGCCGGCGGCGGCGGGAATCGCGTAGGCGACGGGCCGATTCGGTTCGGGCGGCGGCGGCCCGTTCGCCGGCGGCGATTCGATTGCGGCGACGGCCTCGTCGCGAATCTCGGTCGCCTCGCCGTCGATCACC
This sequence comes from uncultured Bifidobacteriaceae bacterium, assembly GCA_964413505.1. Lineage (GTDB taxonomy): Bacteria > Verrucomicrobiota > Verrucomicrobiia > Limisphaerales > UBA11358 > UBA11358. The sequence continues at coordinate 1,216 of CAYPTV010000539.1, forward strand.
TCCGGTCCGGGCCGGGCAGGACTCGGCGGGACGGTCGGCGGCGGCGCGCTGATCTCCGGTTCGGCGCTCGGGATCGGATCCTCGGCCATGGGCCCTCGCTGTCGCTTCGCGCGACTCTATAGGCGAGCCGCCCCGGGTTGGAAACCGGCGCGGCGTCGCGGCCGCCCGCGCCCGCCTTAGCCTTTGGGGGAAGCGCCGTAAGCGCGCTCCAGCGCCGCCAGCAGACGCGCCTCGTCGGCAGCGGCGGCGACGACGATTCGCGTCGCCCCGGCGGCGGCGAGCGGCTCGACGACGTCGGCCGAGAGGCAGACATGGAGCAGCGCCCGAAAGCGTTCGGCGAGCCCCGCCCGCGCCGCCAGCCCGACGGCGAGCGCGGCGGAGCGGCGCGAATAGTGCAATGCGCCGCCGCACGCGGCGACCGCGGCGGATTCGCGCGCGCTCCACGCCTCGCGCGCCTCCGCGGCATAGAGCTCCACCGCCTCGACAGCGAGGCCGGCGGCGGCGAGCGCCGCTTCGAGCGTCGGTTTGCGGTCGCGGCCGGCGAGATAGAGCAGGCGCGCCCTGGGCGGCAGCGTTCGCGCCAAACCCACCGCCAGCGCCGCGGCGTCGACGGAGGATTCTGCGGCCAGCGCGAGACCTGCCTTTTCCGCCGCGCAGGCGGCGCGCGCGCCAACAACGTAGAGCGGAATCGTCGCCAGCCTGGCGCAATCGGCCGCGCGCAGCCCCCGAATCGCGCGCGGACTGGTCGCGACCAGCGCGTCGAATCGCCCCTCGGGAAGCACTGCCGGCAGGGCGCGGATCTCGATGGCCGGCGCGATCGCAGCCTCGAACCCGAGCGCGGCGAGTTCGGCGGCCGTCGCCGCGGAATCGTCATCAGCCCGCATCAGCGCGATTCGTCGGATCATGCGCTCTCCGGCGGCGCTGCAGGCGCCGTCGCCGCTCATTAGGCCCTGGGCAGGCGCGCGCCAAGCGTATAGAGAGCGCCGAATGCGCGTCCTGGGGATCGAAACCACCTGCGACGAGACCGCGGCGGCGGTGGTGCGGCTGCGCGGCGACGGAACCGGCGAAATCCTCGCCGACGAGGTGATGAGCCAGATCGCCGCCCACTCACCCTACGGCGGGGTGGTGCCGGAGATCGCCGCGCGCGCCCATGTCGAGATCGTCG
>CAYPTV010000540.1:0-2373 GCA_964413505.1 uncultured Bifidobacteriaceae bacterium
CGTGGCTGGCGTCGTGTGAATCGGAACAAGGTACGACGCGCACTTGAAAGCAGTTAGCTGTGCCATCCAGTGTCCGCCGATGCCGACGTTGACCAGCTGTCCGCGGCGTACGACACTGTTCTTCGTGAAATGGCCGATTTATTGGCTCCGGCACGCTCTATTCGCCGTCGACCGGGTCGCCCAACGCCGTGGTTCGACGATGAATGCTGAGCCAAGCGCCGAGAATGCCGTCGACTCGAGCGTCAATATCGGCGCACAGGTGTTCCTGGTGATCTCTGGCTGTGGGTCGAGGCTACACGTGCTCGCTTCCGATTCTACCGATCGAAGAAGGAATGCTACTGGCTGGGTCGACTCAGTCAAGGCGGTCGTTCGTCGTCGGTTCTTTGGCGCTCGCTGTCGTCTATGCTTGGCCGCGATCGCAACGTCACCAGCGCCACCAGTCACACGGCCGACGACTTCGCAGCGTTCTTTGCGAAGAATATAGACGACGTGCGGTCTGTCACTGCTGGACTACCGCCGCCGGAAGACACTGTTCGAGCGTCATCATCACTGTCGTCATTCAAGCCGTGTTCCCAGGTACAAGTTCGTCGTATTGTAATGTCATCTCCCGTTAAGTCGTGCTCGCTCGATCCAGTGCCTACATTCATTGTTCGCGAGTTTGTCGATCTGCTGCTGCCGTATTTAATGATGGTCAACGCGTCACTGGCCCAAGGTCGGTTGCCGTCATCAGAGAGACATGCAATCGTGACTCCGCTCTTAAAGAAGCCAGGCTTAGATACGGCCGATGTGTCGAATTACCGACCCGTGTCTAATCTGACGTTCATCTCAAAGGTCGTCGAACGAGCAGTCGCTATGCAGTTAAACGAATATTTTACGTCAAACAGCATGTTGCCACGCTCACAATCTGCGTACAGGAAGAAACATTCGACTGAAACGGCCATGCTGCGCGTTTTGTCAGATTTTCTTTCGGCAGCCGACGGACGGAAAGTTACGTTGCTTGGCCTGCTCGATATGTCGGCCGCGTTTGATTGCGTCGATCATGCCATATTGCTGCATCGGCTGCAGGCTGGCTTCGGTCTGTCTGATGATGTGTTAAACTGGATCCGCTCGTTCCTCACTGGCCGTACCCAACAAGTCGCCTACGATGGGACCCTGTCGGCGGTTCAGCCTGTATTTTTCGGCGTCCCCCAAGGTTCCGTACTAGGACCCATCCTGTACATACTGTACACCGCCGAAATCGAATGCATTGTCGAGCGACACGAAATGAAGCTGCACCAGTACGCTGACGACTGCCAGATTTACGTCAGTGTCTCACCCGGTGACGCATCTGCTGCCGCCACCAAATTGTCGGCGTGCCTCATGGAAGTCAACCACTGGATGAGCGCCAGCAGACTCCGGCTAAACCCGACCAAGACACAAGTCATGTGGCTGGGTTCTAGCCAACAACTCCAGAAAGTCAGTATCAACGACATCTTCATACTGACTACACACGTGCGGGTCACCGAAACTGCACGAGATCTTGGAGTCGTGATTGATCGTCAGATGTCGCTGGCTGCTCACGTCTCCGCTGTCTGCAGGTCCGGCTATCATCAACTGCGGCAGCTTCGTCCAGTGGTTGGTTCGCTGTCAGCGGATGCCTCCAAAACGTTGGTCCATGCGTTCATATCATCCCGCTTAGACTATTGCAATTCATTGTTTTACGGTATTGCCGATGGTCTACTGAAGAAGCTGCAGTCGATCCAAAATGCAGCCGCACGACTGATCACCGGAACGCGACGACGCGATCACATTACGCCAGTGTTACAACAGTTGCACTGGCTACCAGTCCGGAAAAGGATCGATTTCAAGGTCGCCTGTCTCGTCTTCAAGTCGCTGGCCGGTCAGGCACCGGAATACTTAAGTGATGACTGTCGTCTCATTTCCGGGTCACTCCGGTCTGCCGACTCCAGAACTTGCATTGTACCAAGAACATACAACCATTTCGGTGACCGAAGTTTCTCCGTTTCTGGTCCACATCTGTGGAACACACTACCCAAAGACCTCCGACAAGCTGACATAAGCTACGAACATTTCAAACGGCAGCTGAAAACTTTTCTATTCAGAGATCACGGCGCATTGTGACTTTTTGATATTTGCGCCTCGTTAATACTTTTACTTACTTACTTACTTACTTACTATATTCAGTCGAGAGCTCTGATAGTTGTATTGCTGGCTTTCTCAGATTGCAAGTTTTATGGTGTGTGTTCCTTAGTGAAGATGACGCTCTTTTGCTCTCCGATCCATTGAATGCTAGCCTTATTACGAGCTTTCTAGTGAGTTAATCCGAAATTCTAGTGTTGGGCTTCGGTCGCTTGGATGACGCTCTTTTGCTCT
>CAYPTV010000541.1:0-2363 GCA_964413505.1 uncultured Bifidobacteriaceae bacterium
GAACCGATTTTTTTGAGATAATCGCGTTTCTGTTCCGGCTTTCCTGTGGAAAGCAAAATAGTGGCGTCTTTAGCCTCTAAAATGAACCGGATGGCCGGTTCGAACCGATTCTGTCGGTTCCGTTCAAATGCCTCCAACTTGCCTTTCAACTCCGCCTTCTGATTAACCAAAACATGTTTCTTTGAAACATATTCGGATTCGCCGATCTGCTCGTTAAGCCGCATATCGAGCAACAGGTCTATTTGCTTCTCACAGGTCGTAATATCGTCTTTACAGCGCAAAATGGCGCCTTCCTGGGCTTTTGCCGTCGCCTCCCGATCCTTTTCAAGCTGGCGGACGATTTCGTCGGCAATAGCTGCTTCAAGGGCAACCCGCTCAATTGAGCGGTCAACCTGCGTGGCAATGGATTCCTCCCTTACATATTTTTGCGTGCACGCGGTTACGCGCTTGGTGCAATGCAAATAGTTGTGCCCTTTTTGCGTTTCGGTCGTGATGAAACAGCCGCATTCGCCACAACGAAAAAGGCCGCGATATAGATACGGTTTCAATTGAGGGGTCTTGGGTTTGCTTTTCTGCCGCATGACTTCTTGCGCTTGGTCGAACAAACGCTTGGAAATAATCGGCTCATGCTTTCCCTCATGAATTTCTCCATCAAAATTCATGAGGCCATAATAAATGGGATTGTTGAACATCTTCTGATAATTGGACGTGGACATGAGTTGTCCCTGACTTGAACGCAGTCCAACTTCATTCATCCGCTCGCGCACTTCACGGAGGGGGAATTTGCCGGTGGCATACATCTGAAAAGATTTGCGGACAAGCGGGGCTTTTTCAGAATCAACGACGATGTTCCGTGTGTTGCGGTCGTTCAAATATCCCACTGGTGCGCGGGCAGGCCAAAGCCCGTTCCTCAATTTCTGGCGGATGCCGCGCTTGATGTTTTCCGAAAGATTATCAATGTAGTATTTGCTCTGGCAAAACGCGATATTGAGCATGAATTTGCCGTGTGCTGTCGGCTCAAAGCGGAATGTGGGAAAGCGCAAGTCCTGAATTTTGCCGGTGTCCACAAGATACACGATCCTGCCGCCGTCAACGCTGTTGCGGGCAAGGCGGTCAGGATGCCATGCGAGAATTCCTTGTGCGTTGCCTTTTTCAATTTCGCTCAACATGAGATTGAATTGCGGTCTGCCCGGCTGCTTGGCCGTGCGGCTTTCCTCAAAGATATGGACAACGGTCAATCCGTCGCGCTTGGCGAATTCGTGCAATTCAAAAAGCTGCGCTTGAATTGACAACACTTGCCGGTTGCTTTCGTCGGTGGATTTGCGGACGTATATGAAGAATTTGTTTGATGGATTATTCATGCGGCTATTATAGCATAAATGCTAGAGCAGTCTAGCATAATCAACACGAAGATGTTGAATTGAACTTTTAGCACGATTGCATTAAACTGTGATGATTCTGATGACTACTATTCTTTCAGATGTGATGTCGGTGATGGATTGTTTGGATGGAATTACACTCGTCCCAAACGAAGCCCTTCGGAATGAAAAGCAGAATGCAGGGTTCTTGGCAGAATCGAGCGCAATCTCCTACGTTGGGATCAACCTTCGTATCCCTCCTGTTGCAGAACATATTTTAGCCTATGCCAAACAAAAAGATATAACCCCCTTGAAGGCGGTTCGAGAAGTGCGCGAGTCGAAGCATGCGGTGGCATTTCGCATACGCTGTTCAGAGATTGAAGATGAAATGAGAAATTATGGAAAAAGAAGTTCTTTCCGAAATATGCAGAAACTTCTTCAAGAAATAGATACACTTACCAAAATATGGGCTAAAGATTGCGATGAAAAAGTCCGATACAAAACGAGAACTATCCCTTTAGGGTCAATGTGGGGAATAGGTGGACTCCTGGAGTCGGTCGGATTAAAGGAAATTAAGATCAAAGATCCGGTGATTTATGAATCTCAACCAGCAATGTTATTTCTAAACGACCTGTATCGCTCTCCAAGCTGATTTACCCTGATTCCGTTCTGAAGTGGACTGAATCTTCGGCGTGAGCAATCGTATTGAAAAGCACTTCCGAATACGAATGGAGATCATTTTTCCCTTTTCCATCGAGCCAGAGCAGCTTTGCGTGCAAGTTCTGATCTGTCTTTCGCAGAAAGTAGCGCGATACGAGCCGGGCCACCTTTAAGACCACCGAGCCTTCCCAAAGCAACCGCAGCAGGATTCTTTTTTTTACCAGTGTTCTTGCTCGTTGGCTTAGTCATGTGAATGATGTAGTTAGTATATCAGAAGAATGCGAGCCGAAAAATTTATCAAATCGGTTCACAGCGCATTGCGATAAAGTCGTATTTGAATAGACA
>CAYPTV010000542.1:0-2357 GCA_964413505.1 uncultured Bifidobacteriaceae bacterium
CGCCTGGTTGCCGTCGCGCAAATCCACGCTGCACCAGCGCGGCGCGTGCGTGAGAGTCCGCGATGGCCATTGGCGGTCGGTCAATTTTGGCGCGTGTTGAAACGGCTGATATTTCTTTGACGGATCTTTGTGCATAAACTCAAATCGCTGCAAAATTAAACCACGAATGAACACAAATTGACACGAAGCTTTTTTGACGTGGATTGAGCGAAACATCGCTCATGGGACGATCCGGATTTGAATTCGCTTTAATTCGCGTCAAGTGTTGTCCCTGTTTTCCTTGTTCGTGTTTATTCGTGTTCATTGGTGGTTGAAAAACAAAAAACCCACCGCCGTCTGGCAGTGGGTTGATGAAAATTTCTGGAACGAATCAAAACCCAACTGCCGCGCCGGTCAGCAGCGCGTCCGCAAGCAGCAGGTTCAAGTTTTGATTCACGCAACAAAACTAACGCCGTTTATCTGGCGGGTCAAACATTTTTCAGCGCACAAACGATGGCAAGGTTGCCACTTCATGCGGTTTTGGCCTAATCTCATCGCATGAAGATTCCGACGCGGTGGAGCCGCGATTCCAGTTTTATGCTCGCGCTCGCGATGGCATTTCTGGCCGGACTCTTTCTCCGGCTGTATCTGCTGATGGATCAGGTTTTCATAGACGACGAATGGCACGGTTTGTATTACGTCATCGGCAAGTCTCCGTGGTGGCTGCTGACCCATTTCTCCATTCCCGGTGCGACTTGCATTCCGCTCAATTTTTACAACTGGCTTTTGGGAGCAACCGTCGGCTGGTCTGAACTGATGTTGCGGCTGCCTTCGTTGTTGTGCGGTCTTCTGTGCATTGTGGTCTGCCCGATGCTGGCCCGCAAGCTGATCGGCGACCATCGCACCGTCTTGCTGGCATTTCTGCTGGCGATTTCCCCCGTCCTGATCTTTTACAGCCGCATCAGCCGTCCCTACGGCGCGGTGGCATTGCTGGGCTTTGCGGTCGTTCTTCTGGCGGCGCGCTGGATGCAGTCGGGCGGGTTGCGGCCGGCGCTGCTCTTCATCGTCGCGGGAGTGCTGGCGATTTATTTTCATTTGTTTGCGGTCGTCACGGTGGCGGCTCCGGTGCTGTCGGCGATTGTTTTTCATCTCCGGAAACATTTCCGGAAAATCCCGCAGGCCGGGACAAAGACACCATCACTGCGACAATGGATTCTCGCGGCGATAATCATTATTGTGATCTCCGCCGTCTTGGTTTTGCCTGCGCTGGTTCATTCGTTTCAAAGCACCTTCTTCACCATTGCGCTGAAGGGGACGTTCAGTTGGCAATCGTTGCCGCAGGTGGCATTGCTCATCAGCGGCACGGGACAGCCGGTGCTGGCGATGCTGTTCTGGGCCGCGCTCGTATTCGGAGCGGTTGAACAATGCCGGCTCAATCCGTGGTTCGGCGGGATGCTGGTCAGTCTCTATCCGTTGCATGTGCTGGCGCTCCTGCTCTCGCGTCCCGACTCCGCCCAAAGCGCGCTGCTGCTGGTCCGCTACTGCATCCCATTGGTGCCGGTCAGCCTTTTGTTCGTGGCGTGCGGCATCCAATCCGCGCTGAAAATGCTCGCCGCCCGCGTGACATTGCGACCGGCGCTGCAATCGCTGGCCGCCCTTGCCTTTGTGGCGGCGCTTGCCGCTGCCGGGCCGCTGCCGCAAACGTATGCCGCTCCGAACAATTTCACCAGCCACGGCGCCTATCAGCAACGATACGGGCAGATCAACTGGCAGAAATCTTTTTACAGCGATTTCACACCGGCAGATTTCACGCTGAACACGAGAATCGGCGTGGATGAAATTTCCCCTTTTTACGGACTGCTCGCGAAGGAAAGCGGCGCGCGGCCGGTCGTCGAGTATCCCATGATGATCGGCGACCATTTCAATCCGCTCTATTACTACCAGCACTTCCATCGCAGGCCGGTGATGGTCGGCTACACGACCGACATGACGCTCGCCAGCGGGCTGGCACCCGGCAACATTTACGGCAACACCTACGTTGACCAGGTCTTGAGCCTTGTCCACGACCCGTCACAAATCCGTTTCCGAAACATGATTTCCATGGACGACTTGCCCGCAATGCGCGGTCGCGGGGTCGAATATGTGGTTTTGCACAAACGCTTCGAGGCGCAACTGCCGGAAGTTGCCGCGCCGCCGCCGGACATGGGACGGCTGCTGGAACAATACCGCCAGGCGCTGGGAAAACCTTTTTACGAAGACGCGCACATCACGGTGTTCAAGCTTTGACGGTGGTGGCACATCGCAATGCAGCACGATGGCATCTGTCTCCAGCAGGCCGGAAAGAAAATTGGACGAGATCGTCACCCCGCGCGCCGCGA
>CAYPTV010000543.1:0-2355 GCA_964413505.1 uncultured Bifidobacteriaceae bacterium
CGAGTACCAACTCATGCCAGGATTGAGCTGGTTGACGAGATTGGGGCGGAAGATGTGGGTATAGCCGGCGACAAGGGTGTACTGCGGCTGTGGAGAATAGGAGTTGAAGATGGCATTGATGGGATCGGTGTATGCGGCCTGCAGTCCGGTGTCCGATTGAAAGCGGTACCAAACGGTGTTGGAGGTGTTGATGCTTCCGTTGAGCGTGAGATTGCCTGCGGTCAGCAGATTGGTTCCTGCACCCGTGAGTGCGCTGTCCACTTCATAACTGGTTGAGGAGAAACCGAGCGTCGCCCCTGCTTCCGTTTGGAACACCCCGTTGCCGATGCCGCCGCCATGGACGTTCACCGTTCCTGACTGCACATCCAGCGTGCCGGTGTTGCTGAAAATCGAATTGATGCCGCTTGTTCCCGTCCCGCCCGACTTGCGGACCGTCCCTTGGTTGACGAAACCCAGTTGGTTGCCGTAGGTGTCTATCGAGACATCCGCCTGAAAGTTCACCAGCCCTCCCGGCTGGTTGACCAGGTTGCCCCAGTAGGTCTGCCAGTTGATTTCCATATTTCCGCTTTGCAGGTAAATGGTCCCGGCATTGTTCAAGGTTTGTCCGAGAAAATAATCAGTGCCGTTGACCCCGGCCAGAACCAGCACGCCGTTCGTTGCAATGGACATGGCGAGCTGTGAATAGCCAAACTGGCCGTTAGTCCACGTCAACATTCCGTTGATCGTTCCAATGCCCGACAGGATTGCGCCCCCTAATACGTTGTTGGTGCCGTTCATGCTGCCATTCAGGATGAATGTGCCGCCGCTCAAGAAGTTTGTCCCGGGACCCGTGAGCGAGCTGTCCACTTCGTAGTTGTTCCCAAAAGCCAGCGTCGCCCCGCTTTCCGGCTTGAAAATTCCGTTGCCGCTGCCGCCGCCGTTCACGGTCACCATCCCTGTCTGAACATCCAGCGAGCCGCTGTTGCTGAATGAAGCATTGATGAAGCTTGTGCCTGTTCCGCCCGACTTGCGGACCGTCCCCTGGTTGTTGAGTCCGGGACCGCCGCACGATCCGTCAATTGAAACGTCCGCCTGAATGTCCACCAATCCTCCGGGCAGATTGTTCATCGTCCCATTGTCGGAACCGCAATAATTGATCTGGAGGTTTCCGCCCTGCAACTGGATTGTTCCGCCGTTCACGAGGCTTCCCCCCACTGCATAGTCCGTTCCGTTCGCACCCGCCAGCACCAGCACGGCATTGGTCTCCACCGTCACCCCGACGCCTAAAGCTTCAGGACCGATCTGGCCGCCGGTCCAGTTGAATTGTCCATAGACGTTCAAATTGCCGGTGATGTTGCCACCGCTTAACTGGAAGATGCCGTTCGCATTCACAACACTCCCGCTGGTCAGCGTCAGGGTGTTGTTGCCGGTTATGAGGGTTTGCTGCCCGCTGCTTCCACCCAGCATCAGGATGCCCACTGTCAGGCTGGAGTTCAGCGTGACTGAATAGGTGCCGCCGGTTGTAATATCCGCTTCATCGGATGCGCCGGGAACCTGATTGGGACTCCAGCTTGTGGCGTCATTCCAATTTCCTCCAACGGTGTTTGTCCAAAGGATCGTGGCGGACCGGGCGGCGCTGCACCCGAAAAATAACGACAGCATCACGCACAAGCAATGAAGTTTGTTTTTCATAATTCCGATTCTGATTGCCTCGTGGAGACGGTGCTTCTTTTACGGATGCCTTTTTACTCTTTGCCCGGTAAAATTGCAACCAAAATACACCTGAATTTGAGGGCAAAAAAGGATAAATATTTGACAAGAAGTGGTGAGCACTTTTCTGGCGGATATGTTGACATTGAAACGCAGTGTAAAATCAAACAAACGAAAACTATTCACAAAGGACAAATTATGTCTGACTTGAATGATCCGCTGAAGGAAAGCTACATCGGCAAGGTGGGCAACGCGCTCACACCCTATGCCGACGAACTCAAGGCCGGTGGTTTCGATGCCTCCGCCCTCATCACACAGCTCACGGGTGCCGGCAAGGTGATTGAAGCCGCCGACAAAGTCCGCCAAGATGCCGAGAAGGCGGCAACCACCGCCATCATCAATGAACACACCATTCGTGAAAACTTTTATACGCAGGCCACCGGCACGGTCAGCCTCGTGGAGGGTGTGCTTGGCAAAGACCATGCCTTGACCGTCAAGCTCCGCGGCTTGCGCGCCGACTTGATCGGCAACCAAGGCTCCGGCGACACTCCCGAGCCACCCACGCCGACCAAAACACCCTGACTTCCGGCCTGCCGGAGCGTCGTTATAGCATCGGTCTGTTGACCGCCGGTCGAAGTTCGATATCCCATCGGCGCGCCCGGAGTG
>CAYPTV010000544.1:0-2352 GCA_964413505.1 uncultured Bifidobacteriaceae bacterium
TCGGGTCCACGATGCGCGCCGCGCCGTCCACGATGTCCAGCGGCGGATGGAAGCGATGCTCCGCCACCTTGCGCTCGGCGATGTGCGCCGGGTCCTCGTCCGTCACCCAGCCGGTGTCCACGGCGTTCATGTGGATGCCTTCGGCGTGGTAATCGGCGGCGGCCGTGCGCGTCATCATGTTGAGCGCGGCCTTGGCCATGTTCGTGTGCGGATGCCGCGTGGTCTTGAACTTCCGGTAAAACTGCCCTTCCACGGCGGAGACATTGACAATGTGCTTGTCGCGCTCCGGCGTGCGGAGCATGAGCGGCTTGAGCCGCGCGTTGAGAATAAACGGCGCGATGGCGTTGACGAGTTGCACTTCGAGCAGTTCCACCGTCGGGACTTCGTGCATGAGCATGCGCCACGAGTTGTGCCCGCGCAGATCAACCTGCTGCAAGTCCTGGTCGAGCTGGCCCGTCGGGAACAGGGCTTGTTGTGCGGCGAGATCCTCAGCGAGGAGTGGCAATTGCGACAAAGCGGCAGAATGCGTGATTCCAGCGAGCTTGGCAGCTTCCTGCACTTGACCTGTACGGCTCGGACCTTCCGGCAATAAATGATAACCTCGCAACCCTTCGTAAGCGCCCAAGAGTTTTGCAGCTTCTGGTGGCAGGTCATGCAATGACCCCGTTTCGCGCTCCATCATGTGCGCGTAAAAGTCCGGCGGCCGGCGCACGGTCTGGCAGGCATTGTTGATGATGAAATCCAGCCGCTGGTATTTCGTCATCACATGCTTGCAGAACGCCTCCACGCTCGGCGTGTGCCGGAGGTCGAGCCCGAAAATCTCCAGCCGATGGCCCCAGTCCTTGAAGTCCGGCTCGGCGGCATAACGTGTCGCGGAGTCGTGCGGAAACCTGGTGGTGACAATCAAATGCGCCCCGGCGCGGAGCAGCTTGATGCCCGCCTGATAACCAATCTTCACGCGACCGCCGGTGAGCAGCGCCACGCGACCGCGCAGGTCGGCGGTCTCGGTACGCTTGACCCAGTTCAGCTCCGCGCACTTGGGGCAAAGCTGGTCGTAGAAATGGTGGATGGTCGAGTAGTTCTGCTTGCAGACGTAGCAATTCTGCGGTTCGGCCACTTCGCGAAAGTCGGGATCGTCGGTGACTTCGTGCTGCTGAAAATTTTTCGGCAGCAAAACATTCGGCGTGGTGAAGACTTTCTCGCGGCGCAGCTTGCGGATGCCGGTCGCGTGCAGCTTGGACTCGTCACGCTGGATTTTCTCCGCCTTGCGCCGGCGCACGGTTGCCTTGACGAGCCGGCGACGTTCGTTCACATCTGGACAATAAATGGCCCCCGCCGCCGTGAGCAGCCGTGTCCGCTCCTCCTCCGAAAGCTCACCAAGCAGCGCACGGTCGGCGACCGCCTTTTCGAGAATCTCGGCGGCGGCCTTCAGTTGCTGGACTGAACCAGAGTTGTGCGACGGCTTGGACATTAATTTGGCCGCGCAGAATAGCAGCGCCGCCACCGGCGGGCGAATGAAAAGCAAAGCGGATTTCTTGACCTCGCGATTCAAAGGCGCAACACTGGCCGTCACATTTATGGCAACCAAATCCATCATCAAACCCGCAAAATCACCCGTGGCCGTCGGCCCGTATAATCACGCCGTGCGCGTCGGCGACCTGCTGTTCTGCGCCGGACAAATCCCGATCAGCCCGGCTGACGGCAACCTCGTCGTCGGCGACATCAAGGTGCAAACCGAACGCGTGCTGGAAAACGTGAAGGCGATTCTCGACGACCAGAAGCTCACTTTTGCCAACGTGGTGAAAAGCACGGTGTTCCTGACCGACCTCGCGAACTTCGCGGGCATGAACGAGGTTTACGCAAAGTATTTCACGGAAAATTTCCCTGCGCGCTCGACGATTCAGGTCGCCGGTTTGCCGAAAGGCGCGAGCGTGGAGATTGAAGTCGTCGCACATTTTTGATTTATGCCTCTTGGATTCCAGCTCGCCATAGCATTCGTCATTGGTAGCGGGCTGGGTTTGTTGATCGGCTGGTTGATTGGCTCGCGCAAGCAGATTGCCGCGCCGGCGGATGGCCGTTTGGAGAATGAATTGCGCCAGCAGCTCACGCAGCGTGAGACGGAGCTCGGCCAGACACGCGAGCAAGCTTCGCAGAGCAAAACCGCGCTTGCCACCGCGCAGGCGAACCAGGCGGCGGCGGAGAAAATTCTCAACGAGCAGAAACAGCTTCAAGAACAGACCTTGCGCGACGCCAAGGCCGCGCAGGAAAAGGCGCTCACGGATTTGCGCGACACGTTCAAGGCGTTGAGCGCTGACGCACTGAAACAATCCGCGCCGGAATTTTTGCGGCTGG
>CAYPTV010000545.1:0-2342 GCA_964413505.1 uncultured Bifidobacteriaceae bacterium
TTCCAATCGACAATGGTTCTTGGGAAGAAGGAGAACCTGTATGCATCGATTCGACATGGTAGGTTAATGAAAGTGTGCTCAGTTGAGTATCTTGTGGCTCTCGACGGTCGTTGGAAGGCGTCAGTTGGAATGGCAGCAAGTCCATGAATTGCCTTAAACAGCATAATAGGCGAGCAGTTCCTCTACGATCAGCCAACTGACTCCAGCCGAGATTAGACAGGAGCTGAGTGACAGAGGTAGTGCGTCGGAAGTCTTTCTTGGCAAACCGGGCAGCACGACGCTGCACCTTTTCCAGCTGTGCAGTGTCCCTAGCAGTGTAGGGGTCCCATGCTGCAACGGCATACTCGAGTTGCGGTCTGATCAGTGATGTGTAGGCCAGATTCTTGGCTTCGGGAGAACAATGGTAAACGTTTCTTCGAATGAAGTTGAGAGTTCTTGAGGCTTTCAAACAAACGTTGTCCACATGGCGATGCCATCTCAGATCAGCAGAAACCGTGACTCCAAGATATGGATATGAGTCTACCAGTGATAAATGTTCAGGTCCAAGTCTATAATCCAAGAGAGGTCTCAGCCTTTTCCTTGATATGCTTAGAATATGACATTTCTTAGTATTGAAGGTCATTTGCCAAGCAACTGACCAATGGAACAATTTATTTATGTCCTCCTGTAGTTGGATTGTGTCATGATCTGATGTTATCTTTCTGTACAGAATGCAGTCGTCGGCGAAGAGGCGGATCTCAGATGTGATGCTGTCAGAGACATCATTGATGTATAGAAGAAAGAGTAAGGGACCCAGGACCGTTCCTTGCGGCACGCCAGATGTCACCGGTAGCCAGATGGATTGGGACCCAATTACAACAACACCTTGTCTGCGGTTAGACAAGGAGCTGATCCAATCGAGTGTGCTTCCTCGTATACCGTATGAGTCAATCTTGGTCAACAAGCGATGGTGAGGTACCGAGTCGAAGGCTTTCGAAAAATCGAAAATTGCAACGTCGGTTCGAGATCCTGAATCCAGAGCCCTTGCCCAGTCATCGATCGCAAGTATCAACTGAGTTTCGCATGAGTGACCAGACCTAAAGCCGTGTTGGCGTGGCGTAAGAATGTTGTTTTCCTCCAGAAATCTACAAATACTGGAGTGAACGATATGCTCAATTATTTTGCTGCAGACGGATGTTAAGGATATTGGCCTGTAATTTTCAGGAAGGTCTTTAGGCCCTTTCTTGTGGAGGGCAAATATGTTGGCCAGCAGCCAATCCTCAGGAACTATACCAGCCGATAATGATTGATTGAATATGAATGTGAGAACTGGTGCAATCTCATCACACGACTCTTTGAGAATGCGGGGTGATAACTCGTCCGGCCCAGTCGACTTCTTTACATCGATGCCAGCTAGCAGTTTGAGCACTCAGTTGACAGTTACTTGTATATCAGACATATTTTTACATGACTTTGTCAGGGTAGGCATGGTGTTAACGTCTTCCACTGTGAAGACGGAGGCAAAATAGCTGTTAAGACATTCAGCTTTAGCGCTGTCACTTGTAACCACATTGCCATTGGACTTTAGTGAAGAGATGCCAACAGGGTCTGATTTTCTTGATTTAATAAACCGGTAGAAGCTTCTGGGGTCAGATTTGACATTACCAATCACCGCATTCAGGTGGCTGAAGTACCCTCTCTGAACCTCGTTTGATGCAATGTTTCTTGCTTTGCGATATTGATCTCTGGCAATCTGAGATCCAGACCTTCTAGCAGCCCTGGCCAAAGTGTCTCTCCTTCGGATTGCTCGACGAACAGATGGTGTCAACCATGATGGATGCCTGCTGTGACCAGTAACCAGTTTAGTTGGAATGTTTTTGTGTGCTGAAGAGGTGACTGCCTGTTTCAGGTCGAGCCAGTTCTCATTTACTGATTTTGAATCTGGCGAGGAACCAAAAAACGAATTGCTAAACAGATGAATGTCAGATCGCAATTGATCGTAATTGCCCTTGCTATATAAAAATATTCTCCTTGGCGCGCTTACAGCGGCAGCAGCAAGGAATGACACATTAAACGAAATCATACAATGATCAGATATTTCCCTGCCAACAACTAGATTGCTAACAGATGCAGGATGAGAACAAATAACCAAGTCCAATAACGATGAAGTTGTACTGCAAAATCGAGTTGAGCAGTCAACAAGCTGTTGCAGGTAGAAATCGTTCAGAACGTCGATGAAGTTACCGCCAAGATTGACAGCAGGTGCAGAAACAGTTGACCAATCGATGGAGCGATAATTCATATCGCCGGCAATGATTATGTGAGGTGGTTTATTATGATGCCTCTTGAGGAGAAGTTCAAGA
>CAYPTV010000546.1:0-2336 GCA_964413505.1 uncultured Bifidobacteriaceae bacterium
CATTCCCGCCCGCCCTTGGAGCGGATGCTGCGCATCCATCAGGCGCTTTCATCCGGCAAATTCCCAAACGCCTCCACGCTCGCCCGCGAACTGGAAGTCAGCACCAAGTCCGTCCATCGCGACATCGAGTTCATGCGCGACCGCCTTGGCCTGCCGATTGAATTCAATGTCGGCAAAAACGGCTATTTTTACACCGGGGAAGTCAGCGCGTTCCCGACCATGCAGATCACCGAGGGCGAAATCTTCGCGCTCGTCGTCGCGGAAAAGGCGTTGCAGCAATATCGCGGCACGAGCTTCGAGAAACCGCTGTTGAGCGCCATCAAGAAAATGGAGCAGTCTCTGCCCGACACCATTTCGCTCAACCTCGCCGACATCGAGCGGACGATTTCCTTCCGCACGCGCGCCGAGCAGATTCTTGACCTTGAAATTTTCGACGCCCTGGCCAAGGCCGCCGCCCGCCGGCAGCAGATCGAACTGGCCTATCGAAAACCCGGCCAGCAGAAGGCCGAAGCGCGCATCGTTGACCCGTATCATCTGGCGAACATCAACGGCGAATGGTATCTCTTCGCCTTCGACCATGCGCGCAGGGACATCCGCACCTTTGCGCCCGCCCGGATAAAATCCGTCAAGCCGACGGGGGAAATTTTCAAGCGCCCGGAAAAATTCTCGCTGGAAAAGCGGTTGCGCGACAGTTTCGGCGTCCATTCCGGCGAAGGCGCGCACGAAGTCATCATCCGCTTCAACGCGCGCGCCGCCGATTACGTCCGCGAAAAGAAATGGCACGAGTCGCAGCAATTGCGCGAATTGAAGGGCGGGGGAGTGGAATTGAAATTGAAGCTGTCGAGCCTGTTTGAGATCGAGCGCTGGGTTTTGAGCTGGGGCGGCGACGCGAAGGTTTTGAAGCCGCGCGAGCTGGCCGAGGCTGTCAGAAAATCAGCGGCGGCGATATTGGGAACGTCTTCAAAAACTGAACCGGCAGCCGTGGAACGGCTTAAGACAGCGGCACACGATTCAGTTTAATCGGCGGTCAGGCTGGCCTGGCTGCTCCAGTCGCTCGTGCCTGCAGTGCCGGCGGCGTTGACATCAATGGTGTATTTCACACCGGCAACCAAGTTTCTGAACGTGTGGGTGCAGGCCGTGTCCTGCACGACCACCGGCACCGTCCCGGGCGTGTTCGCCAGCAGGCGGTAGGTGTAGATGACCGAACCAAAGACCGGGTTGATCCTGGCCTTCAACTCCCCAAGATGTTTGCCATGCTTGACCACCAATCCTTGCGGCTGGCCCGGTATGCCCACGGGCTGGCCCTTGGGTTTTTGGGGCGGAAACCCGCTCAAAATCAGGTTCGCCAAGCTGCCCTTGCATGCCACCGTCACATAAGACGCGAGCTGGCGCACCTTGTTCGTCAGCACCTTGCGCAGGCTGTTTTTGTTGATGGTGTCCGCCGGGCTGCGGCCCACCGTGCGAACCACCGCCGAGAAGTTGTCCAGCGAGAGCTGGATTTCCGCCAGGGTCGGGTTGGGGTCGGGGTAAATCGCCACGTTGTCGGCCATGGCCTTGAGCACCACGCTGATGTTTTTGATGACCAATATGTCGCTGTCGGTATTAAGCCATCGGATGGCGGGTTTTACGGTCATGTTTTGAACTCTATTCGGATTGTTTAATGCGTTGTCCATTTCATAACGGCAAGCTGGCGGGAAAGTTTAGAAGTTTTTTGAAATGCTCATCATTGTTTTTGATGTTAATCCAACGGCGGCCTTTGTTTGCAAGGTCTTTAAGCGGCATGGGGCGGCAGATATTTTCATCCGGCCACGCGCGGAAATGGGAAACAAGGCCATTTCCACATCCGTGGAAAAGAATTCTACGCCCGTGGAAACTATTCCAACACCTGTAAAAACCATTTCTGCACCCGTCAATATCGTTTTTACAACCGTCGAAGCCATTGCCACACCCGTAAAACCCGATTACACACCCGTTAAAACCATTTTTACATCCGTAGAAGGCGTTCCGACACCTGTAAAAACCATTTCTACAACTGTAAAAATGATTTTTACACCCGTAGAAACCGATTCCACACCCGTAAAAATGTCTGACATGGTCAAGGAAACCCCGTCTTTGATCATGGAAACGACCCGATTCTGGCAAAAATTGGATGCGTGGACGATTGGGGGGAAAGCGGCGGAGGGCCGCCGCAGTCCAAGACGCTGGCGCGTTGGCCGTGCTGCTCGAATGGCGCGAAGCGTCTTGGAGTGCGCCAGTCCTCTGGCGCTTTGGGACGGGCGGACGTAGCAGCCGATGTGAATCGGCTCATTATTTTGCGGGCGGTGTTTGGATGGAGC
>CAYPTV010000547.1:0-2335 GCA_964413505.1 uncultured Bifidobacteriaceae bacterium
AGCGCGTTCACTTTTTCCTGTCCGAGTTCGTCATATTGGCGCGCGATGATTTCGTTGAGGTCAATGAACGGCGCGTTCACGGAATTCGCGGCGTCGCGCGCCCAGCCGGCGGCGCTGTCCGCGCCGGAACGCGCGGCCTTGCCGTTCTTCCAACTGTTGCGCGGAATCAAGGAGCAGACCATCGCCGTCGCGCCTTTGCTGCGGGCGTCCGCGATCATCTGCTTTTCATACCAGCCGAAGGAATGAACGACCTCGAATTTTTTGGTAATTATGTTGGTGATCTCCTGCGTCTCGTCGCCGATGCCGTGAAGTTCGCCTCGCGAGCGGGCGCTCGGGCTTAAAACGGCCTCGTTGACCACGCCGCCGTTGGTGCCGAACTGCATGATGACAAAATCGCCGGGCTTGACCATCGCCAGCACGCGCGGCCACAGGTCGCGGTAAAACGTGCGACTGGTTGTGCCGCCTACCGCGCGGTTGACGACGTTGATTTTGCTGGTGTCAAAAAGAGTCGCCAGTTCGTCGCCCCAGCCCCATTGACCGCCGTCGCCGCGGCCACGACCGTTGCGCACGGTGGAATCACCGATGAGAAACAGCGAAGGCAGGTTGGTGTTGGTCGGGACATTTTGCAGGCGCGTGGTGCGCGCCAGAATGTCCGTTGGCGGAATTGCGGATTCAACATTTGATTGAGCATGAATGCCAGCCGGCAGCAAGCCGCCGCTCAAAACGAGCGCGAGGCAGAGGATGTGTTTGGGTTTCATAATTAGATCAATGGTAATAGCACGCATACCAAGTTGAAATTGGCAGCGGCAAATCGTCGCTTTTGTAAACGATTTTGAATGTGTTTCCATGTTCAAATTCATCGCGCTGTGCGACCTCCCCAAAATAATTCTCCGAATACGGTGCGGTTTGTTTGAGCGTGACACTCAAGAATTTTGTTTTCGCCTCTGTTCCTTTTTCATCAATCCAATAAACATCGCAAACAACATTCGTCTTGCGATGCGCATTCGCGGCGTAATCGTTGACACGGATGTAAATGCCATTTTGCTGATTGGTAAATTGCTCAACTTCCAGTCTGACCATTTCGACTTGGGCAACAGAAACCCAGCGCGAGGCATTTGTTGTGTTTTGCGCAAAGGCGTGACCGCTCAAAACGAGCGCGAGGCAGAGGATGAGTTTGGGTTTCATGGCAATTGATGGAAATGAGCATTCTTACCGCCTACGTCTTGATAATAAAAATGGCCGATACGAATTCTCCGTTCCGGCTGGTTAATTCCAAACGAACAAGTTGGAGCAGTGCCAACAACTGTAATTGAATACTTGCCACCGTAAGGGCAATTTGGAATTTCTCCCTGTGAATTGAGTTTGATAAATGGCTTTATGTCTTCAAATGTTACCGAAGTGCCATTGGTCTTGTGATTTTCAAGCGCCCATTCGTTTATTGCGGCCTCAATTTGTCGCAAGTTATTAATGCACGGATAGCTTGATGAAATGGCACGAGCGCGCCCGAAGGCATTCCACCACGGAAGTCCACTGCCATAAGGTCTGCAAATCGGTCGCCACATGAAGATATAAGCCAAAACGCACCACGCCAAAATCACGGCGGCAAACGTCGGCCCAGACCATAATCGCCATTTGAATTTCATTGCTGGAATTTAATTATCTCATTTCAGCATCGCAAGCAAACCGACGCTCAAAACGAGCGCGAGGCAGAGGATGAGTTTGGGGTTCATGGCCATTTCAAAACAGGCCGCCATATTGAGGGTGAATTGCTAAAGGAAACCACCGTATCCAGTTCGGCCTTGATGACGAGACGATTCGTAACATGGCTGTTTTCATAGTCCCAAACTTCCAATTTTCCTCCATCTGCGAAAAACGGGATTTTTATTGTTTTCATGCCCGTGTTGTCCAAAAATAACTGAAGGACTTCATTTTCGGCCAGTTGATAATCACTCATACCCCAATCGTTTGACCTGGAGAAAGTGGCGGGATATAACCGATGTTGATAACCTGCAAGACCGAGCATTGAAA
Source organism: uncultured Bifidobacteriaceae bacterium (assembly GCA_964413505.1). GTDB lineage: Bacteria > Verrucomicrobiota > Verrucomicrobiia > Limisphaerales > UBA11358 > UBA11358. The sequence goes on from CAYPTV010000547.1 coordinate 2,029, forward strand.
ATACTTCATCCTCGGTCATGCCGGGCCGCATCAGATGAAAGTTTTTTTTGACTTCCGCCAATTGCCCGGCTGTAAGTGAGTTTTCATAATCCCAGTGTGATTGTGTTGAATTAATAGAATGATGGTCAACAGAGGAACAGCCAAACACACCGCCGCTCAAAACGAGCGCGAGGCAGAGGATGAGTTTGGGTTTCATAGAACAAATTTATTCTTTGGGCCACAACGGAAAATAATCCGTATTTACCGTGACATGAACTCGTGCATCGGGAGCATTGCTCTGAACACACGCGACAATGGCGTCTGTTAA
>CAYPTV010000548.1:0-2333 GCA_964413505.1 uncultured Bifidobacteriaceae bacterium
GAATATCTGGGAAGCCGCCCTCCGAAGCTGGGCGCGGCAGGAACCCGGCGTGCCGCAATCGGTGCGGCTCGAAAAAACCAACGCAAATTTCGACAACCGTTTTATTTTCGAGCAGATCCAGACCAGCCTCGCGCAGCTCGAGGAAAAGGCCGGCAACCTCAACGCGGCTATTGACCACTGGAGAAAAGTCAAGCTGGCCTCGCCAACGCCGGACGACATTCAACGGCACATTGACGAACTCAAACAAAAACCGGCCGCGCCGCTGCCCTAGTTTTTGTAGGGGCCGACGTAAGGAGGCCCTGATCCGTTCAATTTGCTTTGAAGCATGAGCCTCGTCACCTCGGATCCTACTGAATTAAGTTTGCGGTTTGTTTTTCACGGGCCGTTTTGATTCAATGGCTGCGATGAAAGCGCGCCGCTCCCAGATCAAACGCCACACGCTGGAGACCAGGATTTCCATCCAGCTCAACCTCGACGGCAAGGGCAAATCCTCCGTCCGAACCGGCATCCCCTTCTTCGACCACATGCTCACGCTGTTCGCCAAGCACGCGACGGTGGATTTGCAATTGCGCTGCGACGGCGACCTTGCCGTGGACGCGCACCACACTGTGGAGGACTGCGGCATCGCGCTCGGACAGGCCTTCGCTACCGCGCTCGGCGACAAACGCGGCATCCGGCGTTATGGCCACGGCTTTCACCCGAAGAATCCGTTCACCGGCGAAGCCTATGTGCCGATGGACGAATGCCTCGCGCGCTGCGTGGTGGATTTTGGCGGACGGCCGCACCTCGTCTGGCGCGGGCTGGACAAGTTTGCGCAGAAGAACATCACCGACGCCGAGAAGACCCAGGACGCCTCCAGCGCATTCCGGTTCGGCCTCGCGCGCGAATTTTTCCAGGGCTTTGCCAACGAGGCCCGCTGCAACCTGCACCTGGAACTGCTTTACGGCGACGAACCGCATCACATCGTCGAGGCGCTGTTCAAGGCGTTCGCGCGGGCCGTGGACGCCGCCAGCCGGCACGACCCCCGCATCGCCGGCCAGTTGCCCAGCACCAAGGGGAAATTGTAAAATCTTTCCACTTTATTACGGGCCGGACGGCATCATTTGGGCTGGCGATTCTTGGAGATGAAACCCCTCAACTCACGGTCAACCTCGTCAATTGGACGCCGTTGACGGATTTGACTTTTGGCCATACGAACCTTTCCGGACAGTTCAACCTAGTTGCGTCAACGAACAACAGCCCCCGTGGGATTTATCGGGTGATCGGGCCTTGAGCGTTGCGTCACTTCGGGGGCACCTTGGCCTGTTTCTGGATGAACCCCCACGTCCATTGCTCGCCCATCGGGTAACTGTATCCCGCGTCGTCCACCCATTTGATGGCCTGCCACTGCGCGGAATTGTGAAGCGCGTCGGCATCCTTGAGAATCTGCGCCCGGGTCAATTTGATCAGGTTGGTGCGAAAGATGCCGTTGTCCCGGCAATACTCGATGTAATGCTTCGGCTCCTCCATCACATGGTTGTCGTCCGAATAGCTTTCGCCCAGGACAAAATACGTAGAGCCGTAAAGCGCGACCGGGTAAAGCGGCCAGTTCTCAACCGGCATGAATTTTTCAGGAAGGTTCAGCTTTCCGAACTTTGGTGCGCGAAGGTAAGGCTGCTCTGCATCGCTCTTTGGCTGGAAAAGGATGCGGCACACCCAGGCGATGCGCTCGTTGATGCTGAATCCCCTCGGGTTGAAGCCGCGGTTCTTTTCCACCTCGGCGGCTTCCACTTCGGAGAGATCCTCAAGTTCCTTCACCGCCGCGTCCTCGCCGAGGATGACGTAATGGTTCACCGCAGTTGCAAGCGTCATCGCGTTGAACGACTGTTCGCTGAACAGCTTCGGGACATCAGCGTGTGCGAGTCCGAGCGTCGTCGCGAAGAGCAAAACAAACAAGCGCGTCAGTGCAGACATTTTGGCAACAATCGGGAAACGATCAGGTTTATTCCCTCACAATTCAATTGAGAATGCGCCGGGGTTCTGAATTTGTCGAGCAAAGTTTGCGGCGCATTTCAATTCCATTCTTGAACTTCGCCGCAAAATCCGTAGATTCTTTTTGCCCAAATTATGAATTATAAAATCTCCCATCGCGCCGCCTCATTGTCGCCATCGCTCACCCTCGCCATTGACGCCAAGGCAAAGGCCATGAAGGCTGCGGGCGAGGATGTCGTCGGTTTCGGCGCGGGCGAACCGGACTTCGACACGCCGCAGCACATCAAGGACGCCGCCGCCAAGGCGCTCGCCGCCGGGTTCACCAAATACACGCCCAGCAGCGGCATCCCGGAATTGCGCGA
>CAYPTV010000549.1:0-2331 GCA_964413505.1 uncultured Bifidobacteriaceae bacterium
TTCCGGCGTCGCCGGGCCGTGCGCGGTGCGGTAGGCGTTGCAGCCGAATTTTTTCAACTGCTCCAGCCGCCACACGTTGAGCGCGTCCGGCACCGCGATGCCGACGCCTGCGGCGTCCTGATGATTCGCGGTGCCTTTGAGAAAGACGTGCTTGCCGTTCAGCTGAAAACCTTCATTCGCGTCCCATTTGATCGTGCGAATTCCGAATGGAGTTTCATAAACGTCGGACAATTTGCCACCCACTTCCACGCGCGAGATCATTTTGTAAAGATACGGATTTTTCAGCGACCAAAGTTTTGCCGAAGCAACTTCAACTTTTTGCGTCAAGATTTGTTCCGCGTTTGTCCCGATGGTGACATTGAAAGGCTCACTCTGGGCGACCTTGCGGCCCTTCGCATTCACGATTTCAGAAACAATTTTGGCACTCACCGGTTGAGCGGAATCATTGCGCAGGATTGTTTCCACTGAAACTTCCGCGTCGTTGTTTGTGACTGTGCTTGTCACAAAAGTTCCCCAATGCGCGACGTGCGCCGCGCCAGTTTTCACCAGCCAGACGTGACGGTAAATGCCCGCACCCTCGTAAAACCAGCCTTCGAAGCGCGTCGCATCCACGCGCACGACCAGCGTGTTCGTGCCGCCGTAATTGGCCGCGCGGCTGATGTCGTAATAAAAGCTGCCGTAGCCGCTGACATTTCTGCCGAGACAGACGCCGTTGAGCCAAACGAGGCAGTTGCGATACACGCCGTCAAATTCAATCCACAGCGCGCGGCCTTTGTCGGTGACCGGCAGTTCAAACGTGCGCCGATACCAGCCGATGCTGTTGGCGGGAAAATTCAGGCCGAGGGGTTTGTAGCCATGAGCTTTGTCACCCTTCTTGTCGAACGGCAATTCCACGGCCCAATCGTGCGGCAGATCCAAGGTGCGCCAGTTGGTAACATCAAAGCCCGGCTGCACGAACGAAACGTCCTTGCCGAGATTCGTCGCGGCGGCGTCCACGCGCAGCGGGGCGTTCGTCGCCTCCTGCTGGTCGTCATCGGGCCGGGTTTTGTCGAGGCGGGTGAATTCAGGATAATCGAACTGCGTTCCCGCGTCCGGGGCATCGCCCAGATGAAACTGCCAGCCGAAATCCATGAGCAGCCGTTCGCGCGACGCATCATCCGCTGCAAAAACGGAAGTCGCGCTGATAATGAGCATCGCAATCAGAATTTGCAGGGATTTCATGTGAGCCAAGTCTTTTCAATAAATGACGTGAGTGCAAGCCAGTTGTCGCGGCCTGCGAAAAGGCGGACAACGAGGAACGATGAAAATTACGGCATCTTTATTTCTTTGGCGATGACAACATCACGCTGAACAGTTTCGGTCAATGCGTTGAAATCAACGTAGCCGATGCGGGTGAGCAGTTGAGGTTTGTATTGCGCCGAGGTGGTTGCGGCGTATTTTTTCCAGTGATCGAGCGCTTGTTCCAGATGCGCGATGGCGGAGGCTTGCAATTCCGGCTTTCCGTTTTTCTCAAACAAGGCCAGATCGGTCGCACCAAGAATTTTTTCGGCATAATAATTTCCCAAGTGCGCCATCGCGGTCAGATCGCCGAGAGTGAAACGCAGTTCCTTTTCTTGCGCAACGGGCATTTCCGATAAAAGTTTAAGCGTCGTGTTCGCATCAGCTTTCAAGGCTTCGGCAACTTGCAACGGGGTGATGCCGGTGACGGATTCCCGTTGCGTCGTCTTATCGCAGTAAGTTGAAATGTCGAGAATGCCCGTTCCCGGCATCGTTTTGCCTTTTATAAAATCCGTGACCGTATAAAAACCTTTGGCACCCGCCGGGTGTCGCACGCAAGCTTCCGGAAACCAGCCGAGATCATTGCCGCCGCCAGCCCAGAAGAAGCGGTCAATCTGTGGAATCACGCGCGACGCGGCACAGTAAGCTGCAAAAAGTTTTGTCCCGTCCACGTTAGGAAATTGTGCGGCCAGAGTTTTTTCAAACAGCGAATCGGAAAGTGCTGGATCGTAGCTCAATCTTCCCCAAAGCATGAAGCTGTAATTATTTTTCTTGATGAACAACTGGCGCGGCGAATCGGGTTCGGTGCTGGTGAATTCACGGCCCCAAACATAGCCGTCCGGCCCCATGAGAAAACCGGCAAGCCTGTCCGCGCTTGGCATGTTGAAAATGTAATTGCGTGCGAACATCGGGTCGCCCCAACGAAAATCGTAGATGTCGTCGTTGCGAACTTCAAACCAGAGCCGCTGGCCGGTCGGCAGCTCGGCCAGCGTCGGCTGGGCGAACGGCGGGTTGGTCGAGGAATACATATGCGCGACCGAATACTTGAAGCTT
>CAYPTV010000550.1:0-2319 GCA_964413505.1 uncultured Bifidobacteriaceae bacterium
CAAGGTGGCCGGTGAACGTGGACGCAATCGGCAGCATATCGGCGATGTAGCGGTTTTCGCCGTAAAGTTTTCGGGCGTTGTATTTGCTCCACGTCCAGCCCGGCCATGTCTGGAAAAATAATTTCTTGGAAGTGCTGGGCAGCGTGCTTTCCGCATACTGCGCCGAATTCATTGAATTGATGGCGTTTTTAATCGTCGTCGTCTTGGCAATCAGCCCTTCTTTGCTTTTGTCCCAGGTGCGGATGGCAAACAACACTTTGAACGGAATCGTATGTCCCTGCATCAGCGCGGCGATTTTCTTTTGCTTTTTGTCCATCACGGTCAACAGCGAAAGTTTTTTCTCGCTGGCATAGTCGCCGGCAATGCGGTCGTGTTCCTTTTCCTCCTTGTTGATTTCCTTGCGGACGGAAAGCGGGTCGAGATTCACCGTGATGGTGTAATCGAGCAATCGCAAGCCGGTGAGCCGGCTGATGATTCCTGGGTAGGTCATTTTAGGCCAGCGCGACAGTGCGATGATGGAATGATAACGGCCATCCATGAAGAAACCGAAATCAGCCTGTCCTGCGCCCTCGCAGTGCCAGCAATTTTCCTGAATGGAAAGCTGCGGATCAAAACCTTCAATCGGGTCGTAGTCGAATCGTTCCGACAACGATGGATTGAGAAATGTTTTGCAATGCCGGAAGTGGTCGGCGTCCTTCATCGGGATTATCCGCGCGCCCTGTCCGGCAAAAATGTCCGTAAACAACTCGTGGGTGTGTTCAAACTCCGATTTGAATTGTCCCAAAAGTTGGGTGTAGTATTCCGTGAGCGCGGCGGTGGATTTGATGCCTTTGCATGACGTTTCGATTTTCCGTGACAGATAAAAGACGAGCCGTTGCCGCCGCAAACGGCGTTCAGTCATCAGCCGCCAATACCGTTCAAAGCGTTCGTTGCGCGAGCGGCGCGTCCAGACGTTGGCCGCTTTTTGGGTTTCGGCGTTATATCGCAAAAGTTCGTGCCGATAATCGGAGTCGCAATAGTATTGGATTTGCAGCCTTTGATTTTCGGTGAGTGACTGCATCAATAGCGAAAGCTGGTCTTGAAACCCATTCAGTTCCGACACCTGCGCGTTAATCATGTCGGGCGGCTCGAAAATAAATCCTTTCGAGACGTAGCCGCCCGCGTTCAACGAATTGAAAATCATCAGGTCGTTGACGAAGTATCCGTTTGGCGATTCTTCAAACATAATGGATGTGCCGGTTGCCTTTGAAAATCGGGACTGAAGCCAGAGCCTTTCAACCAGTAGTCGAGGCAGTCAACGTCATAGCCCGCCGGTTTGCCCTGCCGAAACACGAAAACGTAAGTGACGCACAGCGTCAGCGGCACAGCCGCTAAAATGAGCGAAGTGAAAAAGCTCATTTTCAACGCGCTGAAGCAAAGCAGGAGAATCATCACGAAGGCGAACCCGCCGCCGACAATGAACCAGAACAATTCGCCTTCCAATCCCCACGTCCGGCCTTTGGAATCGTCGGAACTGTTCGTTTCCGTAAATCGGATTCCGTCTTTCATTGGAAAGAACCCACGTCAACGGTTGAACTGCCGATGCCAAAGGCGACGAATAACGCCTTCACGATGACCGGCGCACCCGCGATGATGAGACCGCCGATGATGGAAAGTTTTCCGGTGTCGGCGTCCCCGCGCCGGATGGCGAACCCGCCGCCGACAACGCAGATCGTTCCGAAGATGAATCCGATGAGCATCACGATGCCCAACGCCGATGAAGCGCCCGATGAGAGGCTGCCCGTGGTTTGCGCCAGAATGGGAGTGAATCCCATCAGGTTGTTTTGAAATATAATTTTCATACGCTCCTTTTTACCTTTTTTTGCTTTGGTAGGTTGTAATGAAATCGTTACAACTTTTTTTCGGCGTTCTGGCAGCGTTGAGGCATGGAAAACGCAATAAGCACAGTGGAAAAACCTGCTTTAGCACTTCATTTGAAGCTGCAAGGGCTTGAAAAAACTTTAAGCCAGCGCATTCGCGGACAGGCTCACGTCATCCCGCGCGTGGTCTCCGTGCTGCAACGCGGCGAACTAGGATTGACCAAGCCGACTCGTCCTCGCGGCAGTTTTATGTTCCTCGGCCCGACAGGTGTTGGCAAAACGGAGATCACGCTGGCGTTCACGGAATTTCTTTTCGGAGCGGATAAACTTTTTCGTTTCGACATGAGCGAATATCAAACGCAAGAGTCGCTCGGCGTTCTGCTTGGCGCGCGTTTAGGTGAACGTGGCACTTTGGGGATGGCCTATGACAAATCGCCTTCCGGCACTTTGCTCTTTGACG
>CAYPTV010000551.1:0-2315 GCA_964413505.1 uncultured Bifidobacteriaceae bacterium
GAGGTCCTGCTGCGGTTTGATGTTCGCATCAAGGCCGACGATGTCGTAGGTCTCCGTGCCGTCGAGCTTCAAGGTCTGTGCGGTCGTGCCGTCCTTGAATTGCAACGGCAGCACGCCCATGCCGACAAGATTGCTGCGATGGATGCGCTCGAAACTCTGTGCAACGACAGCTTTGACGCCGAGAAGGTTCGTGCCCTTGGCCGCCCAGTCGCGTGAGCTTCCGGTGCCGTATTCCTGTCCGGCAATCACGATGAGCGGCGTGCCCTTGGCCTGATATGCGATGGACGCATCATAGATGGAAGTCTTCGCGCCGTCCGGCCCGATGGTGTTGCCGCCTTCTTCGCCGCCGAGCATCAGGTTCTTGATGCGGACATTGGCGAACGTGCCGCGCGTCATGATGCGGTCGTTGCCGCGACGCGAACCGTAACTGTTGAAATCCTCCGCCGTCACACCGTTGTCCAAAAGGAATTTCCCGGCGGGAGAAGATTTCTTGATGGCACCGGCGGGCGAGATGTGGTCGGTCGTCACGCTGTCGCCAAAAATGCCCAGCGCACGCGCGCCGTTGATGGGCTTGATGCTGCCGGGCGTCATCGTGAAGCTCGTGAAGAACGGCGGCTCCTGGATGTAGGTAGATTTCGCGTCCCACTCATACACGTTGCCGACGCTGGACGGGATTTCGTTCCACTTGGGATTCTGCGCGGCGAAGTTTTTGTAGAGCTTGCGGAAAACTTCCGGCTTGAGCGCGGATTGCATCGCGTCGCGAACTTCCTTCAAGGTTGGCCAAAGGTCGGCGAGATAAACCGGCGCGCCGTCCTTGTCCTTGCCGAGCGGTTCACAGCTCAAATCAATGTCCACACGCCCCGCGAGCGCGAACGCGACGACGAGCGGCGGCGACATGAGGAAGTTGGACTTCACGTTCTGATGCACGCGCGCTTCAAAGTTACGATTGCCGGACAACACGCTGGCGGTGACGAAATCATTTTTCACCACGGCGTCTTCGATGGCTGGGTCGAGCGGGCCGGAGTTGCCGATGCACGTCGTGCAGCCGTAACCAACCGTGTTGAAGCGAAGCTTGTTGAGATACGGAGTAAGGCCGGTTTTCTTGAGGTAATCGGTCACGACGCGCGATCCCGGCGCGAGCGAGGCCTTCACGGCGGGATTCACTTTCAATCCCTTCTCGACGGCTTTCTTCGCGAGCAAACCGGCGGCGAGCATGACGCTGGGATTGCTGGTGTTCGTGCAGCTCGTGATGGCGGCGATGAGCACCGAGCCGGTGCCGATGTTCGCTTTTTTCTTTGAAGCCATTTCGACCTTCACCGACTTGCCGAAAACCTGGCGCGATTTGCCGAAACCGTTTTCAGTGACGGGCCGTTGCACGGCGTTGAAGAACTCGCGATGCATGTTCGGCAGCTCAATGCGGTCTTGCGGACGTTTCGGACCGGCGACGCTGGGTCGCACGCTGCTCAAGTCGAGTTCGACCACTTGCGAGTATTCAATCTGCCCGGTTTGCGGAATGCCCCACAGCCCTTGCGCCTTGTAATAATTCTCGTAGAGCTTGCAATGCTCTTCGCTGCGGCCGGTGGCGCGGAGATAATTCACGCATTCCTCGTCAATCGGGAAGAAGCCCATCGTCGCGCCATATTCCGGCGCCATGTTCGCGATGGTCGCGCGGTCCACGACCGGCAGCGCCGCAGCGCCCGTGCCGAAAAATTCAACGAACTTGCCGACGACCTTGGTTTTGCGCAGCAGTTGCGTGACGGTGAGCGCGAGGTCCGTGGCAGTGACGCCTTCCTTGAGCGCCCCGGTGAGATTCACGCCGACGACATCCGGCGTGAGGAAATAAACCGGCTGTCCCAACATTCCTGCTTCGGCCTCAATGCCGCCGACGCCCCAGCCGACGATGCCGATGCCGTTGATCATCGTGGTGTGCGAATCGGTTCCAACGAGAGTGTCGGGATAATAAACTCCACCCTGCTCCAACACGCCCTTGGCGAGATATTCCAAATTCACCTGATGCACGATGCCGATGCCCGGGGGCACGACTTTGAAGGTGTCGAATGCCTGCATGCCCCATTTCAAAAACTGGTAGCGCTCGCGGTTGCGCGTGAATTCCAGATCCAGATTGCGCTGCATGGAATCCGACGCGCCGGCGAAGTCCACTTGCACGGAATGATCCACGACCAGATCCACCGGCACGAGCGGCTCGATGATTTTGGGATTCTTGCCGATCTTGGCGACGGCGGTGCGCATGGCCGCCAAGTCCACCAGCAGCGGCACGCCGGTGAAATCCTGCAACACGATGCGCGCGACCACGA
>CAYPTV010000552.1:0-2314 GCA_964413505.1 uncultured Bifidobacteriaceae bacterium
GGTTTTTGCGCCGCTCAGGCAGAGGACGTTCACGTCGTTGTGCCGGCGCATCAAGTTCGCGGACTGTTCATCGTCGGCCAGCCCGGCGCGCACGCCGGAAATCTTGTTCGCGGTGATGCAGACGCCGACGCCGCTGGTGCAGACGAGCAGGCCGAATTCGGCCTGTCCGCCGGCGACGGCCTTCGCGACGGGTTGCGCGAAGTCGGGATAATCGTCCGCCGGGTCCTTGGTGGCCGCGCCAAAGTCCACGACGCTCAGGCCGCGCTGTTGCAGATGCTTCTTCAGCGTCTCCTTCAATTCATAACCGCCGTGGTCGGCGCCGATGGCAAAATTGGCGGTGGTTGTGGTTTTCGCGCCGTGGGGCGCGGACAGGATTTCGTGTTGTTCCATAAATTTCAATAGCGCCGTGATGCCGTGCTGGATTTGTTCGCGGCAATGCACATAGACGTCATACGGGCTGCCAATCGGGTCGCTGATGTCCTTCTCGTAAGGGTCAACCGACTCGTCAAATTCGCGCAGCAGGAATGTTTTTTCCGCCGCCTGCGGATAGAGCAGAGCCACCGTGTCCACATGTCCGTGCGTCATGCCGAAAATAAAATCCGCCTGCCGCACCAGGTCCCCCGTGAACATCCGGCTGCGCTGGCCGGAGATGTCAATGCCCAGTTCGCGCATCGCCGTGACGGAATGCGGCGTGGGCGGCTGGCCGTCCACCGCGCCAAGTCCGGCCGAGAGCACGCGGAATTCCCCGCGCCCGCTGGTGGCGTTTCGGAACAGCGCCTCGGCCATCGGGCTGCGGCAGACATTGCCGGTGCAAATGAACAGGATCGTTTTCATTGCGCGCAAAGGTTCAAGGTGATTTGTGAAAGGCAAATCGTCAACCTGAAATCAGGAGCGCGACTGCCGGACGACGGCAAGTCCCTCGATCAAATCCACCGCCCGCGCCAGAACCGGGTCGCGGATGAAGGGTTTTTGCGGCTCGACCGGGCGCGGCGGTGCGGAATCCTCGTCCTCATCGCCGTCCTTGATTTTCTCGCGCACCAGGTCCGCCTCGCTCGTGTGGTCAATGAAGGAGGCAAAATCGTTTGTGGATGGAGGCGAATTGGTCTCGTCCTGCGCCAGCGTGCCGAACGGGTTTTCAAGGAAACTTTTTTCGTCCTCCATTTTTACGGCCACGGCGATGTCCGGCTTCACGTCCGTTGAACTGCCGAAAATCAAGCCGTCGTGCGCGTCGCGCAATTCGCCCGCCAGGTCTGCCGCCACGCCGCGCGTTTTGTCGTTCACGAGGATTGCCAGCGGCGACTTCTTTGGCGCAAACAATTTTGCCGCCGCCTTCTCCGAATCCACATCGCCGCCGTCGGCGAAGCGCAGGTCCAGGACGGTTCCGGCAATTTTATTCGTCGTCGCCAGCGCGCTTTGGGCCGACTGGATTTCTTCCGCCAGATTCTTTTCAACATGGCCGACGCGCAGGTAAGCCACATTGCTTTCCAGCACGGCCGATCTGGCCAGCGCCGTATTTGTGCCGGCGGCGCGCGAGACACTTTGTGCCGCCAGCAATATTGCAGCGGACAAAATTGAAAAGCTTAAAACAAATCGTGTCATGTCGCTCTAAAATGGTTTGTCTGTCGCGGAAAGTAAAGCGGAAGGATGCACAATGGGCCGGTTGTGCGCGCCACGTTGTCGTCATAGTCCAGCAGCCGCGCGAAATAAAAACAGGCGGAACCATACCGCCGGGAGCGGTGGATGATTGATTAATCGGATGGTTCTGCCGGCGCTGAAGAGAAATTTAAGCCATAAACCGGGTTTATTTTCCCGTGCGACCAGCAACAGCGCCGTTGGAAAAGTCATTTTGCTCATGGGAGAAGTCGTTTTTCCGGCGGAGAAATCGTTTTGCAAACGGGAGCGGTCATTTCTCCGGCGGAGAAATCATTTTGCTCATGGGAGCAGCCATTTTTCCGACGGAAAAGTCGTTTTGCAAATGGGAGGAGCCATTTCTCCGGCGGAGAAATCGTTTTGCAAATGGGAGAAGTCATTTTTCCGGCGCGGAAGTCGCTTTGCAAATGGGAGCAGTCGTTTTTCCGGCGGAAAAGTCGTTTTGCAAATTTGCAAACCACCGCACAAACTTGCAAAACCATTTTTCCGGCGGAGAAATCGTTTTGCAAATGGGCGCAATCGTTTTTCCGGCGGAAAAGTCACCCGGCAAATTTGCCGGATGGCAGGTCTTGCGTCAAAAACCCAGCAAAACGGAATTTTCACCGCCAGAACGGGGCTGAAATGGATGTCATCAAGCCTTCCGGCCAGCCGGGAAGACAGTCCC
>CAYPTV010000553.1:0-1801 GCA_964413505.1 uncultured Bifidobacteriaceae bacterium
GGACTGTTTCATCGTTTCGGCCTGCGCGTTGAGTTCCTCCGCCGCCGCCGCGCTTTCTTCCGCATTGGCCGCGTTGCTCTGCGTCACCTTGTCCATCTGGCCGACCGCCGTGTTGATCTGCGTGATGCCCTGCGTCTGCTCGCGCGAGGCCCCGGCCACTTCGGCCACCAGTTCGTCCACCTGCCGCACCTTGATTACTATGTCATTTAGCGCCTGGGCAACCTTGTTGCTGATTTCCACGCCCTGCCCGGTCTTGGCAATCGCACCTTCAATCTTTCCAGCCGTTTCCTTGGCGGCCTGCGCGCTGCGCTGGGCGAGGTTGCGGACTTCATCGGCCACAACAGCAAATCCCATCCCGGCTTCGCCAGCCCGGGCCGCTTCGACGGCGGCGTTCAAGGCAAGGATGTTGGTCTGGAAGGCGATCTCATCAATCGTCTTGATGATTTTGGCGATGTCATTGGAAGAAACCTTGATGGCATCCATCGCAGTGCTCATCTCCTGCATGTCGCCGGCACCCTTGTCGGCGGCGGTCCGGGTCTGCTTGGCAAGGTCGTTCGCCTTCTGGGCGTTCTCGGCGTTGCGCTTGGTCATGCTGGCCATTTCTTCCAGCGACGAACTGGTTTCCTCCAGCGAGGCGGCCTGTTCACTCGCGCCTTCCGCCAATGTCTGGCTGGCAGAGGAAACCTGGCCGGCGGCGCTGGCAACTTGTTCACCCCCTTCACTCAAAGAGCGTGAAACTTTCGTGAGCACCCGGTTCAATCCTGTGATCAGCCAAAAGCCCAAGAGTATGCTAATGGCCAATTCACCCACCACAACCACACTCAACATGAACTTTGAAAACTTGGCGCTGTGCTGGATCGTATTGGCAGCGTCCGTGGCGGTTTTGACCTCAAGTTGATTAAATTGCGTGCCGAGCTGATCGTAAACCTCATATGCGGCGCGAGCTGGTCCTTCCAATTGGGCCATCGCCTCTTGATTCTTGCCGGCGTCACTGAATTGCAGGACTGGGCCGCGCGCGTTGACATAATCCTCTCTGGCCTGTTTCATCTTTTCAGAAAGTTGCTTTTCCTCGGTTGAGTTGCAAAACCTGCCGAGATCATCAACCAGTTTGGCATTGGTGGTGGCGATCTCTTTCATTTGCGTTTCATAAGTTTGTTTCTCATTCGCATTGGTTGTCAGGACGTGTCGGATGAGGGCCAAATGCGCACGGCCAAGGTTCAGCATAATGTCCCCCGATGCGGCCAGACCAGGAACGCTGTCATTGCTTACCTCGTCCGCATGTTTGCCAATGCCATGCATCGAAAACCATGCCGTAATGCCCATGCCGGCGCTCAATGCGACAACAATGACAAAGCCGATGGTGATGCGTTTTCCAATAGTCCAGTTTTTCATGGTTTATTTTTTGTTGTTTTTAAATTGATGAATCCAACTCTTGCTTGATCTGTGATTGCTGGTTCTTAACTTTTAAACATCAGGCGGCTGCCCGGATTTGCTGTAGTTCATCGGCGCAGAGCACGCGGTCAATGTTGAGCAGTGTTTTGACCGCGCCTTTCACCTTGGCCATGCCAATGATGTATTCGGTGGAAATTTTGCCACCGAAATCGGGCGTTTCCTCGATGTCGCCGGGAGCCAGGTTGACGACTTCCTCGACGCCGTCCACGATCAGCCCCATCTGAATGTTTTTGCCGTCGGGCAGCTTCACCTGCACCACGATGATGCAGGTCAACTCGGTGTCCTTCACGCCGGTAAATCCAAACCGCACCCGCAGATCAATGACCGGAATGATCTTGCCGCGCAGATT
>CAYPTV010000553.1:1811-2305 GCA_964413505.1 uncultured Bifidobacteriaceae bacterium
CGGCCAGTATTTGCTGCTGGCCTTTGACAGGCGACAAGGTTTCGGTTGCCATATATATTTGATGTTTGCCAGATGGTTGCGTCACCGATAAACAAGGCGATCTCTTTTGACCGAGCCTTTGCAGACCGCAGGCAACGCAACCGCATTTATTTGTTTATCGGCTGGATTTGAGGAAGCTTGAGGGAGTTGTTTCGGACGAAATGCACCGCGCCCCCCAGTCAAAATTTTCCACGCGCGGCGAGTTTTGGCTCAAGTTCCGCGGAATTCCGCCGAAAGACAGGTGAAACCACCGACTTGTGATCGGAGGCGGTTTGTTTTGCCAGCACGGAATGGAAATCATTGAAATGGTTGGGTGCATATTTGCTGGTGGCAGTCCTTCAGTCGCAGTTGGATTGACTTGGAAATGACCGCAAGTGCGCACGCGGTTTTGTGCGGTTGGAAATTTGACACCCTGATTTTTATGCCCGCATTCTCCCGATGGGTCGTCGCCGCGC
>CAYPTV010000554.1:0-2305 GCA_964413505.1 uncultured Bifidobacteriaceae bacterium
AAACGGCGCATTACGCGGTCTGCACCGGCTTCATGGCGCTGGGCATGATGCTGCCGGGAATGTGGAGCGGCTGGCTGCAGGAGCAGCTTGGCTACCCGCATTTTTTTGTGTGGGTGATTCTGGCGACGGTTCCAAGCTTCTTCGTTGCGCGGATGATTCCGCTTGATCCTGATTTTGGAAGGAAATCCAATTGAAAAATGACCGCCGCCCAGATCTCCAAAATTCTATCGAAAGCGAGAAAATGGCTGCTGCCGCCGAGCGCGTTCATTTATCTGCTTTCGCTTTTTTTCCCGTGTGCGTCCGGGCCGCTGACCAGCCCTGACGCCTCGTGGGAACTGGTTTTGCACTCGGCATTTTGCCGGCATCTTCAGTTTGGCCGCGACATCGTCTTCACCTTCGGCCCGTGGGGATTTTTGTATGGCGGATATTACCCGGCGACGTTTCTAATCTCAGCGCTTGCGTGGACAATGCTTGCGTTTGTATTTTGGTGGGCGGGATGGCGCGTGGCGAATCATTTTTCTGGCAGCCAATTGTTTGCGTGGCTCTGGTTCATCGGCTTTGCGGGAATGGCGGGAATGTGGATTGATCAAAGTTTTGATGTCCGGGTGACCGGCTGGGCGCTGCTGTTGTTGTTCCTCCATTTCTTTGTGGAAGAAGGCCGGATCAGCGCCAGGCAGATTTTATTGGTTGTCGCATCGGGAATGCTGGCCTTGGTCAAGTTCACCGCGCTGATCGAAATTGCCGTGGTCGTCGGCGTCATTGCCGCAGACGACGTTTTGCGGCGACGGCGTTTTCCGTGGGTTTCAATTTTATTCCCGGCCAGCATGTTGTTTTTCTGGATTTTGGCCGGCCAGCAGGTGGGGCTGCTTTGGCCGTTTCTCCGGCATTCATGGGTGCTGGCCGGCGGTTACACGGAGGCAATGACGTGGAACATGCCGGGAGAAATTGAAGTTGTGGCTTTCACGCTGCTGGCAATGGCGGCGCTGTTCGCCTTGACAAGTTATGCGGCATGGGAAAAACGCCGGTTCTCCGCAATTTTTCCGGCGGCCGGCCTGGGCGCCATTTTGCTTCTCAGCTTCAAGCACGGTTATGTGCGATATGATCAAATCCATGAAGTCACCGCCGTGCTGGAACTTTTGCTCGCCGCGCTGGCGTGCCAGGCTGTGATCTGGCCGGTCCTGCGCAGGAAAATTTGGCTGGCGCGGGCGGCTAATTTTGTCGTGCTGGCCGCCATTTATCTTTTTTGTTCATTCACTTTTAACCGCTGCCACAGCGAGCAAAATTTTCCTGATGAACGGCTGTGGGAACATTTTGCCCGGACGCTGAACATCAAAAACATTTTGATGCCGGCAACATTGCTTGGCGACCCGGAACATTTGCAGGACATCTACGCGGAAAATCTCGCCGAAGTGCGGGAAAAATTTCCCATGCCGCCCGTCGAAGGCACCGTGGATGTCTATCCCTGGAAAATTGCCGGGCTTTTTGCGCTGAATTTGCAATACGATCCGCGACCGGTCATCCAAAGCTATTCCGCCTACACGCCGGAACTGGCGGAATTGAACGCACGCCACTTGCAGGGCGACCACGCGCCGGAAAACATATTGTTCGACATAGACCCAATGGACGCAAAATTCCCCTCGCTCGAAGACGGGCTGTCATGGCCGGAATTGCTGGCCCGATATGACATCACGGACACGACCGGGGCATTCCTGCTTTTGAAACGCGCCGCCACGCCACGACAGCATCGTCTGACACCCGTCGATGAAGCGACCATTCATTTTGGCCAGACCTTCTCGTTTCCCGCCATGACCAACGCCCCGCTCTGGGCTGAAATGGAAATAAACAAATCCATTTTGGGAAATCTTGCCTCTACATTTTACAAGCCTTCAATTTTGCGGCTGAGGATTTCTTTGCGCGACGGCAGGCAGCTTTTTTACTATCGCCTGGTTCCGGGCATGATGCGGGGCGGATTCTTGCTGTAGCCATTGATTAATGACAAAAAATCCTTCGCCGCGCTCGCCGGCAACAACTGGCCCGGTCTCGCCGGATTGGAAGTCACCGCCATCAACATCTCCGTCGCCACAAAATCCGGATCGACTTTTTGCTATCAACCGACGATCAAGCTGCGCCTCTGCCGGCTGGATTTTCCGCCGCAGGACTTGAACAACACGAATGCCGGGCCGGTCAAAACCCCTTGAACCGCCGAAAAGAATTGCGCAGAACACATTTAATTTTCCACACTCCACTTCAATGACAACAACCTGTTTCAACCGGTTTTGCCGGGCGCTCGTTTTGCTGGCCGCGC
>CAYPTV010000555.1:0-2290 GCA_964413505.1 uncultured Bifidobacteriaceae bacterium
GGCGGCCAGAGCGTTCTTGATGTCGTCTTGCGAAAGCATGGGCGGTAAAATGCCACTCAAACGCGGGAACGCAAAATCATTTCGCGCCGCGGCGCCCCGGCGGACAACCGCGTTTGGCCGCGCTTTTCAATTGCGCAATAGCCGCCGAAATGGGAGATTGCTTGCCGATTTATAATTAGAATCATTCTAAACATGACGCAAAAAGCAAATAACGGGACGGAACTGCTGGCTGGAAAATTTTTACAGTTGGAATCGGCGACGCAGCCGAAATGGCTCGCGCCCATGCGCAAGGCAGGTCTGGCCAGCTTTGCCGATCAGGGCTTTCCAAAATTGAGCGACGAGGACTGGCGTTTCACGAATGTCGCGCCCATCGCACAGCTTCCGTTTTCGCTCGCAGCGGAAGCCGTGGTCAACGGCGCGGAGACCAAACTGATTGACGGATCGGTCTTTGCCAAACTTGCCGGCCATCGGATCGTGTTCGTGAACGGATTTTTTTGCGCGAAGCTTTCCAGCATCAAGCCGGTGGCCGGCGGCGTGCGGATTGAGAGCCTTGCCGACGCGCTCGCGAAAGATTCCGCGCTCATCGAAAAGCATCTCGGTAAATATGCGCACACGGCCAACAACACGTTTGCCGCTTTGAACCAGGCGTTTTTCACCGACGGCGCGTTTATCTTCGTGCCAAAGGGCGTCGAGGTCGCCGAGCCGGTGCAGTTGATTCACATTTCTTCGGCGAAAGAAAACGGCGAAACGATTCTGCCGCGCAACCTCGTCATCGCCGAGGCGAACAGCAAGCTGACGGTGGTGGAAAGCTACATCAGCACCGGCAACGTCGCGTATTTCACGAACGCGGTGACGGAAATTCTCGCGGGCGACCATGCCCGGGTCGAGCACGTCAAGCTGCAAGATGAAGCTTTGGCCGCCTATCATATCGCGACCATTGCGGGCGAATTCGGCCGGGCGAGCAATGTGACCGTCCATTCGTTCGCGCTCGGCGCAAAACTTTCGCGCACGAACATCCGCACCAAACTCGCAGGCGAAGGACTTGAGTGTATTCTCAACGGACTTTATCTGACGAAAGATGAGCAGCTCGCCGACCATCACATGATTGTCGAACACGCGCAACCGCATTGCTTGAGCCACGAGTATTTCAACGGGATCCTCGACGATAAATCGAAGGGCGTTTTCCACGGACGCATTTACGTTCATCCCATCGCGCAGAAAACCGACGCGAAGCAGACCAATAAAAATCTGCTGCTCTCCGACGACGCCACCGCCGACACCAAGCCGCAGTTGGAAATTTATGCCGATGACGTCAAGTGCACGCACGGCGCGACCATCGGCCAGTTGAACGACGAAAGCATTTTTTATTTGCGCGCGCGCGGCATCGGTTCGGACATGGCGCGGCAGATGTTGATCCACGCCTTTGCCGGCGAGATCATCGAGCGTATCAAATGCGCGCCGGCGCGCGAGGTGATTGACAAGCTGGTGTGGGACCGCCTGGAAGCGAACCCGCATTTGATGGGAAAATAATTTTATAGGCGCGAGGCGCGAGGCTTTAGGCCTGAGGATAAACAGTTCTGCCTCACGCCCCAAGCCCCGAGCCTAAAGCCCGGAAGCAAAGCGACCATGTTTGACGACATCAACGACCTTTATCAGCAGGTCATTTTGGATCACTGCAAGCATCCGCGAAATTTTCGCGAGCTGCCGCAGTGCTCCTGCTCGGCGCAAGGTTTTAATCCGTTGTGCGGCGACAACCTGAAGTTGTTTCTCGCGCTGGAAGGCGGCGTGATCAAGGATGCGAGCTTCGTCGGCTCCGGCTGCTGCATCTCGAAAGCTTCGGCGTCGTTGTTGACAGACAACATCAAGGGCAAGACGAAGGCGGAGGCGGAAAAAACCTTCGCGCAGGTGCGTGACATGATCACGACCGGCGAAGTCAACGGCGACGTGGGCAAGCTCGCCGTTTTTGCGGGCGTCCATAAATATCCGGCGCGCGTGAAGTGCGCGATTCTTTCTTGGCACGCTTTGATCGGGGCGTTGAAAGGCGACGCCACGCCGGTCAGCACCGAAAACGAACAGACGTGATTGATTTCACGCAGGTTTGCAGCGATGATGTCAGGCAGTTAAATTGAACCGCATTTTATGACTCCAAATGAAGCTAAAATTTTGACGCGCGACGTGGAAGCCTCCGTCGTTCCCGTCGGCACGAAGGTCACGCTGCAAAAGGGCGGCCAGGCCTACGTCACGCAATCGCTCGGCGGCGCGTTCACCGTCATCGTCAACGGCAACATGT
>CAYPTV010000556.1:0-2286 GCA_964413505.1 uncultured Bifidobacteriaceae bacterium
ACGGACTGGGTTAATTCGATGACAGTCAGGGTTAATTCCGTCGCGGATTGGGTTAATTCGATGACGGACTGGGTTAATTCAGTCGCGGAGAAAGTCATTTCGATCACAGACAGGGTTATATCCGTCACGGTCAGGGTTAAGTCGGTGAGGGATCGGGTTAATTCCCTCATCGAGAGAGTTAATTCGATGATGGACAGGGTTAATTCCGACATGCAAGTGGTAAAAACTGCCGGGCTGCAAACCCTTCCGGCGGCAAAAATTACCGTTTCCCTGACCGAAATAACCCTGTCGCAGCCGATTTTGGCCCTCTCAAAAAAACTGCAAATCCACATTTTCAACCCCCCGCATTTCAGCAAGCGCCTGCCATCCAAAATGTTGGGGGACATGATGCAAAATAAATTTACAATATCCAATTACTGTAAATGCCTTGGCGAATAACGTGCCGATGCGGTGGCACAGCCAATGCTTTCGGTTATAAATGTCACTTGAAACAGCGCGAAGCCGGATGGCTTCCAACAGATGGTGCGGGTGGCATTAACAGGATCCTGTCTTAACCGTGCAGCGTCGCTCTATGGGCGCCGGTGCTCCAGTTGACAACAACGACGGTCACAGACCGCCGCTGCCAGGCCAGAAAAAAGTTTTGACGGTGTCCTACAAACAAAAAAAATCGGGATGATGATTTGGACAAATTATTCAGATGCCAAAAGTCGGCGCAGTGCGCAGACCCTGCCCTGAAAGTTTTTGAACTGCATCATCCCAGAAAGAGAAAGAAGAAGTAAATGGCAGCACAAATAGTAAGAGTGAACATTGGCTACTATAAAGCGACATCGGCAGAGATGGTGGTAGCCATACTTGCATGGATCATCAAGTGCATGACGGGCAATGCGGCGTTCCCAAAACCGCCGGTGCCACTGGTGGTGGCGGTGCCGCCCGATCCGGCGGCTCCGGTGGACATGACCACGCGCATGAACGCGCTGGCGGCGGCCAATGCGGCCGTTGTGGATGGCGGGAAGGCGCAGACTGCGGCGCGGGATGCCGCGCTGGCGTTCGTGTATGAAGGAATGGACGCCAATGCGTTCTATTGCCAGACGCAGGCGCGGACGAACCTGGCGTTGTTCCTGACGTCGGGTTATCAGGCGGCGAGCACCAACCGTGCGCAGTCGCAGTTGGACACGCCGTCCATCACGGGGATAGACAACGACATCTCCACGCAGTTGGACGTGCATCTGACGCCCATCGCCAATGCGGTGGGATACGAGGTTCAGACGTGCATCGGCACGGCTCCGTGGGTGTCGGTGATGTTCTCCACGCAGGCGCGGACGATCACGCTGACGGGACTGACGACCGGCACGGTGGTGCAGGTGCGTGCGCGGGCGCTGGGCGGGAGCACCGGCCAGAGCGACTGGTCCGCCCCCAGCTCCAGTATCGTGGACTAAAAGACAAATGCTGAAATTCTGAAAGCAGAAAACTAAAAATTCAGAATCCAGCAGGCTGTCGAATCAGGCCGGAACGGGAAACCGTTCCGGCTCTTTTTGTGTTTTGGAACCTTACGGAAGCAGTTCGGCTTGAAATTTATTGTCCGTGAATCCAAATCCACACCGCCAAAATGGCGAATGGCAACGCATGGTTAAAAATTATCCCACGCCGCTAATATCCACAGGCGTTGGTGGAGACGATCATTGAGAAGTAATTGATGTCGCCATTGTCCTCGATCACCACGTAGATGTCGTTGGTGCCATAATGCAACAGCCCCGGCGCAACGCTCTCAAATGATTTGAATGTTGACCATGTGGCATCACCCTCGTGATTAAACGATTCAATCGGCACGTTTGAGTTATTGAGATACAATTGATAGTCGTTGTCTATGGCGATGGAGTAAGTCACTTGCGCCAGTGGAACGGAGTTGGACGGAATGACCATCGTGATGTGGTTCGACCATGTTTCGCCCACCGGCCACAGGGTGTTTGGCAACGGCAAGATGTCCGCATATTGAGCGGGATAAGTGCTGGCAAAAGGCGCTTGCAGATTTGTCACAATCAATGGCGGATTATCCAGGTTTGACAGGAAAACAGAAAAGTTTTATAATATTACAAAAGACGATGGGTTGCCCAGTAATCAACTTTACGGAGTTCTTGTTGATTCGAAAGATAATCTCTGGATAAGCACGAATAAAGGTCTTTGCAAGTATAATCCCGATACAAAAAAAATAAACTTATACAACGAAACGGATGGTGTGCAGGGAGATGTTTTTAATCAATGGGCATATTACAAAACACCAAAAGGGAA
>CAYPTV010000557.1:0-2284 GCA_964413505.1 uncultured Bifidobacteriaceae bacterium
GATCAACGCCAGCCCACTCGCATAGATCCCGGTGCGCATAGACGCCGTAGGTGGGTGGATACCCGGAACGGAATGGCGAACCGCTCCGCCCCATCGCTCAAACGCAGGCCAGTCTCAACGCGGATTTGTTCTCGCAACGATGCGTTGGCCTGCTTTACCGCGCGTTCGATGCGCTCCTGGGCATCCGGCGGAATCAACGGCTTGACGATTTTCGACGCGGGCGAGTTCGCGTCGTGCATCACGCCACCGATGGATTGTTGTTCGCCTTTGTTGCTCATGAATTGTTTGAGGTGGGCACCTCGTCTGGGCAAACTTGTTTTGCGATATTGGACATGATTGTCAGTTTGTTCTTCATGTTTGCCGCAAGTTCGCCAGACGCGATCGCTTGAAATGCTTCGTTGCCCCAATAACCATACGGCGGCTCAAAATCAGCCCATGCGGGCCACCACTCTGTTGGAGTTGTTGGTGAAAACGCGTGGAACTGTTCCCTGAAGATCGTCAAAAGTTTCTCCCCAATGTCGCAGGGCTTGTCCTTGTCAATTTTCTGAAAACCGAAGTCCAAATCTTGAAAGCCCCCCCGATCAAAGGTAAAACCAATTCGCAAATTATGCTTTGCGAGGCTGTCCGTCGTAAAATAGATGCCGGCGTATTTTTCGTGGAGTTTTTCGATGCGGCCATCCCGATGTAGATTTGCGGCCTTGGCGGCTTCGTCCAATTGGGCATCAAGTTTGGTCACGAGCGCGACCTTGACGTTTTCCAGTTCCGACGTGAGCGCGAAATACGCGGCGAGGCTGTCATCGTCGGCGGTAATTTTTCCGATCAATTCTTGGTTCATAGTTTGGGTGGTGCTTTGGCCGGTCAGTTCCATGATCAGGTGTAAATACTGCGATATGGATTCACGCACATGTGGCAGGGATGCCGCCTCCTTTTGACAGGCAGCCAGCCAGTCGCGAATGTGCGTCGCATAGGAGATGCAGGTGACGTTGATTTCCCTTAGAGTCTCTTCGGTGAAGCCGCTCGGCAGGGTGCAATGAAGCGTCAAATAAAACAGATGCGCCCGTTGATCTCGTTGCCGATACCGCCGCAATTGATTCTCCTGATCACCCGCGTAAATTTTGTTCTCGATGAAAATGGCGTTGCCGCTTCCATCCAAAATCACGATGTCAATTCGACCGCCGGACTTATCGGTGACCGTGCCGATGTGATATTCCAGCTCCAGTCGTGCGGAATCCATGTCAAAGTTCGCAATGCCCATCAAGTTAAGGAACAGTCGCAAAAAAACGTCGCCTTGCCCGTGGCTGCCCTTTGGGTTCAGCAAATTCCCCAGCATCGGCGAATGCGTGCCAACCTCATAATGCCCGATGCCTAGGATTTTGAAGATGTTGAACTGTTCCCCGGTCGCCCGCGTCAGGGCTTCAGTGTGCCGCCGGTGGGCATCGGCAAACCGCAAAAGCTCCAAGATGCGCGGACTGGTTGGCATGGCGAGTGTTTGCATTTTAAGAAGTTGTTTTCTTCACCAAATACGTTGTGAGACTGCCGGCCAAACCGACGACCAGTTCGGCCTCGCGGATGTCTGGTGTCTTGCCCTCGCGAACATGGCGCGCTTGATCCGAGGCGTAGCCCCAAATCTTTTCGACGCCTTGATCCAACGGTTTGGGCAGTAATCCCGGATGATTTTTGATGATCGCGCCCAAGGTGGCATTCGGTTCTCCCGTAACGTCGCGCGCGACACATTCCAAGGCGGCCATTCCGTGCTGAATAGCACCCGTGATGTCAGGCGTTGGACGCTTGGAGAGGTCTTGCAATGCTTCGTGAAGCTCCCGTGAAGCGACGGAGCGACCGGTTTCCGCCGTCACGGTGATGGCCGTCCGCACCGATTGTTCAAATGATTCCTCGCCGCGAATCTCGATATTCCCGCCCAACAGTTGCCAGCCAACGCCTTTGCGCCGGAAGGCGTCATTCAATTTTTCCTCGAATTGCCGAAGAAAACCCATCCCACTGCGTTTGAGACGTTGAGCGATGATCTCAATGAAGTCATAGACGTGAAACCATTCGGCTTTGCACATAAGTTCGCGAACCTCGCGCTCAATGTTTCCGGCACTCCAGTTATTGGAATCGGGGGACTCCAGCAACATCGAGCAAAGCATGTCGCGCTGATCGGACGGGCCGACATGGACCTCTTGTGCGGCGGTGACGATGAAATCGCGCAGCCAACCGGGCGCTTCGTCCCGAATGGTGATCGGAGCGTCTGCCGGTGCGAATCCACGTCGTTGTGAAAAGGTGC
>CAYPTV010000558.1:0-2281 GCA_964413505.1 uncultured Bifidobacteriaceae bacterium
GATGGCGGCTTGGTTGGCAACGTTGCTGCGCCCGGGGACGGGCGCGCTCCGGGCTGATTTCCGGTTGGCCCGTTGGGACGAACGCCGTGCCAAAATCATTTTGCGTTGGACGTTTGGGGCATTTGGCGGTTGAATTTGAAGAGCAGCCACATGAGTAAGCGCAAAACAAATGATGCGGACGTTCAACAGGTTGTCCGCTGGATCAATTACCCCACACAGGAGGTCACACTTATCGAAATGACGAAGACATGGAGCGAGGCAGATTTTCTCTATGCCATTGATCGTCTTCAAACCGACCAGCCAAAAGATAGACGAGACCAAGTTCGCGAGCTATATCGGAATCTCCGGGCGGAACGCCAAGTAACAGATGCGCGAATAGCTTCTGAAGAAGCAAACATTCAGAGACACAACGAAATCTCCAAGCGGCTAGAAGAGCTAAACGAAATTTCTCGTCGGCTGGACGACTTGAAAAAACCTCACTGGTCTATTGTTCCCAATTTTTGGATAACGGTTCTTATTTCGATTCTCACAGCAATCGCAGTTGTTGCTGCATTTCTGGCTCTCCGTCATTAAAAAACTACGGGGTTTTGAGCCGATAGAAACCGCTGCTGTTGGACGGTGACAGAATCACCTCGTTCTGCAAGTTGGTGAGATTCAGCACTGGCGCGTTCGTCACGTTTGACCACGAAGCCAAATCTGAACTTTGCTGCATTACAAAATTCGTCGAAGGAACAATCCAAGAAAGAGCGACGTTTGTGCTAGAAGACGCGATGCCCAATGCTGGCGTTGGAATGGATTGAGAAATATAGATTGAGCCAGGATTATAGTTTGCTTCATAACCCGCCAATGCCAACTTGCAGCCATCTGCTGATGAGGCTACCGAAGCCCACCATGCGTTAGGAATGTTGGTGAATTGTATCCAACCGGCTCCAGAATTGGTTGAGGTATAAATTCCGCCGTTGCTAAACCAAGTCACTGCTATCAGTTTAGTTCCATCCGCCGAGGAAGCGACAGATTGCCAATTATCTACAGGCACATTGTTTGAAATCCACGTTGCACCAGCATTTGTCGAAGTATAGATATTGCCACCATTTCCGGGGAAAAATCCGCTCATCGTCGCTACCGCCACCAACTTGCACCCGTCCACGGATGAAGCAACAGACGACCAACTATTTGTCGGCGCACTGGTTTGCGTCCAAGTGACACCCGAATCAGTTGAAGTATAAATCCCACCCAGATTGCCGTTTGTATCCAAATCTGCCACAGCCACCAATTTATTTCCATCGGCTGATGATGCGACGGAAATCCAATAATTTTTCATTGGCGCGTTGGTTTCCAGCGTCCAAGTAGTTCCTGAATTGGTTGAGGTATAAATGCCGCCACCGCTATTAGCACCATATTGATATGGATAAGCTCCAGCTACCAATTTACTTCCATCCGCCGATGATGCAACGCAAAGCCAATAATTAGTCGGTGCGGAAGTGAATGTCCAAGCAACTCCAGAATTTGTCGAATCGCAAATCAATCCGGGTTCGGGAGCTACGACCACCAATTTAGCTCCATCCGCCGATGAAGCGACAGACTGCCATCCGTCTATTGGTGTGGGTGCGTTAGTCTGATGTGCCCAAATTATTCCAGAATTTGTTGATGTATAAATCCCGCCGGCATTTTGGCCAATCACGCCGACCAATTTAGTGCCATCTGCCGATGAAGCTACAGACTGCCAATCTCTGTTAGGTGCGCTGGTCTGCATCCAAGTTTGTGAGAACGCTTGCGTGTCAAAAGTCAAAACGACTGCGCTTCCAATAAACAGATTGCTGATGAATTGTTGAATCGTCTTCATAAATTTATTTCTCGCGAAGCTTTTCTGAAACTAAAAGGCGCGAACTTGACGCACCCTCATCAGAGGCACCGCGAAGCGCCCTTCACAAGAAGCACGCCAAGCCGCGCCCGATGGCGCGTGCTTGGAATGGCCTCGTGATGAAAATTCGCGGTTTTCTGATGAGCCAGTAGCCAGAGCTACGCAAAACTGGTTTGTATTTATCTACATTGTTTTCAACTGACAGTTTGGGTTTTACGATTTTTGCGGAAGCTTGCCAAGCTATTTTCAAATCAGCGTGCAGGTGGATGCGGCGAATGATCTGGCTTTGTTGAAAGCGGATGGAAAATTTTCCCCGTTGCCGATTGCCGCGAGCCGCTCGGCGCATCTGGGCGGAACGGTGGCGACCAAAAGCAAATGAAGAAGTATGAATGAAGAATGAAGAAATAAAACAGCAACCGG
>CAYPTV010000559.1:0-2277 GCA_964413505.1 uncultured Bifidobacteriaceae bacterium
TTTTGCACGGCACCAGCAGCTTCGGGTCGCGCGTCTCCTCCTTCGACTTGAACAGCCCGTATTCGTTCAGCCGCAGCCCGCGCGCAATCGCCCGCTGCCGCATCACGATGTTATGTTCCTTGCTGCCGGTGAAATACGCCAGTGCGAACGGAAATTCCGCGTCGCTTACCACGCGCAAATCGCTCTGGATGCCACCTTCCAAAATCACGCTCGCCTTCGTTTCTCCTTTCGCCAGAACTTTCACAATCCCCGGCTGCGAAACGAAAAATTCAATGACTTCCGCCGGTCTTTTCGACGACGCCAGCAAATCAATGTCGCCGATGATTTCCTTGAACCGGCGCAAACTGCCCGCGCTGCTGCAACGGATCACCGCCGGATGCGCCCGCAAATTTTCCAGAACCGGCTCCGCCGCGCGCAATGCGTCGCTCAACAAATGCTTGCTCGCGTAAGTCCGGCGCAATTGGATCGCCTCCAGAATGTTCGCCGCCGTCTTTTCTCCGAAGCCGTCCAGCCCGGCGACTTTTCCGGATTTGCAGGCCGCTTCAAGCTGTTCAATCGTTTCAATTCCTAGCTTGTCATGCAGCGCCTTGATTTTTTTTGGGCCGACGCCGGAAAGTTCAAGCAATTCAAAAAATCCCGGCGGCGTGGACGCTTTCAATTCCTCGTAATAAGTCAATTTTCCCGTCTCGACCAGTTCCGTGACTTTTTTTTCGAGCGCCTCGCCGATGCCTTTGATTTCGCCCAGCCGCTTTTCAGAAACCAATTGCGCCAGCGGCTCGCCCAAATTTTCAATCGTCCGCGCCGCGTTCGCATAAGCGCGCGTCTTGAACGGATTTTCGCCCTTCAATTCCAGCAGCACGCCTATCTCGGTCAAAACAACTGCGACTTTTTCTTTGTCCATCCGCCAAATATGAGGCGCAATTCGAAAAGTTCAAATTTTTAACGCAAAGACGCGAAGTCGCAAAGAATCAATTCCCGGCAGTTCCACCGCTTTGCGCCTTTGCGTCTTCGCGCCTTTGCGTTAATTTTTTCTTCGCGTTCGAATTATGATTGAGAAAAAAAAATTGCCGGTCGCGCTGACCATCGCCGGCTCGGACAGCGGCGGCGGCGCAGGCGTGCAGGCGGATTTGAAAACGTTCGCCGCGCTTGGCGTTCACGGCGCGAGCGCGATTGCCTGCCTCACCGCGCAAAATCCAAAGCGCGTCTTGGCGGTGGAAACGTGTTCGCCCCAAATGCTCCGGCAGCAGATCGAAGCGGTGTTTGAAGAACTGAACCCGCGCGCCGTGAAAACCGGGATGCTGTTTTCGGCGAAAAACATTTCCGTCGTTGCAAAATTTTTCAGCAGATCAAAATTAAAAGCTAAAAACTTAAAACTCGTCGTTGACCCGGTTCTGGCTTCCACCAGCGGCGCAAAACTGCTGGAACCGGGCGCGCTGGAAATTTTCCGGGAAAAACTGCTGCCGCTGGCGGCTCTCGTCACGCCCAATCTTGGCGAGGCGGAAATCCTTTCCGGCCAGAAAATTTCTTCGCCCGAAGACATGGGCGATGCCGCGCGCGAAATCCATTCGCGCTTTGGCTGCGCGGTCCTTGTCAAAGGCGGACATTTGAAAAACGCGCGCGAAGCCACCGACGTATTTTTTGACGGCAAAAATGAATTTCAACTGTCCGCGCCGTTCGTGAAAGGCATTCGCACGCACGGAACCGGCTGCGTTTATTCCGCCGCGATTTGCGCCGCTCTGGCACAGGGAAAAAATTTGTTTCAATCCGTTCAAGTCGGGAAAAAATTCGTCACGTCGGCGATTTCCAATAGCTGCAAAATCGGAAAACATTTTGCGCTGGAGTTCAAGCTCTAGCTTGCCGCGCGCCGACACCGCTGAAGCGTGAACTCCAACATAATTCACGGACGTCGCAGCCGGAAAAATTGCGCGGCGTTTGTTGGATCCAACAAAACCAGGTTTTGGCCGCCCGTCAAAACCGGCGGCGGCAGATTTGTGTTCCAATTGATCGGCGGCGACAGACTGGCCGCGGCTTCGGCAAAAAATCCGGCGGGATAAACCGGAAACGTCAGCGCGACGTTCGTGCCGGTGTTTGTCACGCTCAAAGTCGGCTGGAAAAATTCCCACGCGAGCGCATAGCTTTCGCTGTCGCTGACGGAATTCCCGGAGTTTTTCAGCACTTGCAGGTCGTATCGGCCTTGCGGCAGTCGCGGCAGCCAGACGTGCTCGACGTTGTCCACGAGGCTTGTGCTGCACGCGACGAGGTTGCTGTTGGCGCAAT
>CAYPTV010000560.1:0-2274 GCA_964413505.1 uncultured Bifidobacteriaceae bacterium
TGGAATTCAATTGCGCCGCGCTGATTGCCGGATGTCCGCCCACGACGGCGCGGACGGCTTTCACGTCGTCGGCGGAAACCGCGCCGGCCTTGTTGCCCCACGAAGTGCGGATGTAGGTGATCACGGCGGCAAGGTCGGCATCGGACAACGCCGCACCCATTGGCGCCATGTTGAGATTCCAATCCTTGCCTTCCACCTGGAAGCTGCCGTTCAATCCCAGCAGCGGGATTTGCGCGAGGCGATGGAAGCCCGCCCCGTTGACCCATTCGGAGCCGGCGAGCGGCGGAGCCTGATTCGGCTTGCCCATGCCGTCAACGCCGTGGCAGATGCCGCAGACGGTTTCATAAACTTTCCGGCCCTGCGCCGCGGCCGCCGCCGCGCCGGACTTGGGCTGATACAATTCCAACTGCCCGGCGGAGACATAGGGGCTGTAAATTTTTGCATCAAACCAGCCGCTGTGATGGTCAAAATAAACCGCGCCGAGAAAAAGCAGCAAAAGCATGACCACGAAAATCGCCATCGGAACAGCCGCGCGCGTCGCCGTCGGCTCGCCGTCGGTTCTGGCAGGACAATTCGATTTGGCTTCGTCGTTCATGGCTTGGTCATTACGGGCGTGAACGGTGCTTCATAAAGTGGCGCGTCGGCTTTCAGGTTCAATAAATACGCCGCAAGCTGCTTCGCCTCCGGTGTCGGCACAACTTCAAAGCCGGCGGGCGGCGGAAAATCCTTCGGGAATTGCAGCGCGTCCGGCAAGGGCGCGTCGCCGAGCTTGCGGAGTTCAAACAGAAACCGGAACGGCGGCATGGCGGAATTTTTCACGACCGCCGCCGGCGCGTAGAGATGGACCAACTGCCAGTTGAGGTCAGGCAGACGCGCGCCGACGTTGGCGAGGTCCGGCCCGGCGCGAAGGCTGCCGGCTTGAACGGGATAATCGTAAAGAAAATCAGCGGCGACGCTCCGGCGCACGCCCCAGCCGCGCGCGATGTCCGTGCCAACTGGAACGATGCGAATTTCCGCCTTGCCGCCAGCAGTAGAAATTTTTTGAACAATATCATCCGCGGCCAACTGATTGACTCCGTGTAGAAAAGTGCCTGTAAGGTTGTTATGTGTGATTCCATCTTTCTTATTATCTATAATCCAATTTATCGGAATATTCGTTGGATAGTCAGAAGTTATGGTTTGAATCACGGCGGTCGGATTTTTGCCGGCACTGGTTAACACCACATCACAAACGACTCCATCCTGCCGGACCTGCTCCGTGTGGCAGGCGGCGCAGCCGCTGGCGCGATAGACCTGCAAACCGAGCGTCGCGTCGCCGGGCCGCTGGACGGGATAGGTGTCGGATGAATTCAGGACGCTCGTCTGTTTCGCCGTGCCGAGCTGCTCCACCGGCCCGAGCACAAAGCCGCACCAGGAAAGGCCGAGCGCGATGAATGCCGCCATGAAAACACTGAAACCATTTTTCACGATTTCACCTCCTTCCGGTCGCGCCGTAGCGAGGCGGAGGCGGACGGGATTTTCAGCGGCGACTTGGCGAAGGCAATCACCGTCTTGATCAGCGCGAGTTTCCACTTGAGCGTCATCACAAAAATGTTCGCGGCAAACAGCAGACTGCCGAGCAGAATGAGCAGCAGGCCGGTGGTGCCGGCGCGCAGGAAAATCAGCGCGACGCTGGTGGAATCGGCAAAGGCGGTCTGGGGATTGCCGAGTTTCATCCCCTGCTCCACGCCGCCCACCGCCAGCGAGCCAGCCCACAGGATGATGCCGAGCATGAAAAGCCAGTGCTGGAGGCGGACAAATTTCGGGAACAGCAGCCCGAAGCCCATGACGCGCGGCAGCAATTCGTAAATCGCGCCGCACATGACGCCGGTGAAGAAACCGAGGATTTGCAGCTGCGTCTGCGCCGGACCGAACCATGTGAATTCCGTCACGCGGCTGAATTGAGGACAGGCCGCCGCAATGAGCATCAGGCCGGACAGGATGAACGCCGCCGTGCCGAATTTGACATGGCACAACGGCCCGCCATTGCAGGCGGCTTCCGAGCCGCGCACGGTTTTTACGGCGATGACTGCCACGGCGAGCACCGGAACAAGCGTCAGCACCGCGGCGGCGGCGCTAGCCGCCGGCATCCACGCCGGCAGGGGTGCGCCTTGCGGAATGCCGCACCACGTTCCGAACAGAATCAGCGTCCAGAAGGCGAACAGCGCAAGATAATTCGAATGCAGCGGGCGTCCGGCGAGTTTTGGCAGGAAATAAAATGCGGTGCCGAGGCCG
>CAYPTV010000561.1:0-2269 GCA_964413505.1 uncultured Bifidobacteriaceae bacterium
GCTGCAAAACCATGTGGCTGGTGAACGGGCTGGCGAGCTTCACCTCGGCGCGCGCATGAGGCGCCAGCAGGCAGACGCCCAGCGAGAGAATCGTGTAATTGAGACAGGAAGTTGTTTTCATCATTAAATGGGTTGAACCGCCATAGACGGATTCATCGCCGTTGAAGTTTCAAATTAATTGGTTTGGTCACGCGGTTTTCAAAAGTGAAGCACCGGCGTCATCTGAAAGCAATTACAACCGCCGAATTAAGGATTTCACAAAGTTGCACGGATAACCAGTATTGGTGACAAGACGGGCGGCGGATGTGGGGTATGCTCTCTTCAGTGTTTTGGAGCACCCGTTCTCATGGTGCCAGTGTGTGCAAGGCCGGACCCGTTGTCCGGCCTTTCTTTTTTCCTGCATCTGCACGTAATCTCCTCAAGCGCGCCGGCGTCTGCTTGAACATGATTTCCCCGGCCATTGAACGGTTGAAAATGAAATTTGCCAAAGCGACCTCCGTTGCCGCATCGCTCGGCGCATTGTTATGCCTGACGACCGGCGTGCTTCCGGCGACGGCCCAGGTGACAAATGCGACACCGCCGCGCACCGCGCGCCCGTTGCCGCCCACGCGCAGTCCTCATGCGCCCGGTTATGTGGCCGCCACGGATTTGCCCGACGGCGCCGTTCCGCCTGCGGATGCCGATGGAAATTTTGTTCTTGGCCCGACGCACAATCGCGCGCCGGAAATGACAGTGCAGACCAATGTGCCGCAGGGAACCGTTTATGAATTCACGATGAAGTCGGCGGACAGCAAATTTTATCCCGGCATCGCGCGCGAGCCGAACACCTCTGGCACGCCGGACACGAACAACCCCGCCAAGCTCATCGTCACCACAAGCCACGCGGCGCCTTACACGCGTCGCGTGGCGGTGTATGTGCCAAGGCAATATGTCTCCGGCACGGCCGCGCCGTTCATCGTCGGGGCGGACGGGCCGGATCGCGGATTGTTCACGGCATTGGACAGCTTGATTGCCGGGAAAAAGGTGCCGGTGATGATCGCCATCTCCATCGGCAACGGCGGCGGCGATGCACAGGGGAGCGAGCGCGGCCTTGAATACGACACGATGTCCGGAAAATACGCGGAGTTCGTGCAGCAGGAAGTCCTGCCGCTCGTGGAAAAAAATTACAACGTGAAATTGACGGACGACCCCGATGGCCGGGCCACGATGGGCGGCAGTTCCGGCGGTTCCTGCGCGCTCATCATGGCGTGGTATCATCCAGAACTTTACCAGCGCGTGCTG
The DNA here is from genome assembly GCA_964413505.1 of uncultured Bifidobacteriaceae bacterium. Lineage (GTDB taxonomy): Bacteria > Verrucomicrobiota > Verrucomicrobiia > Limisphaerales > UBA11358 > UBA11358. The sequence continues at coordinate 1,282 of CAYPTV010000561.1, forward strand.
ACCTATTCCGGCACCTACGTGAACCAGCAGTGGCCGTATAACGACGAGACCCCGCACGGCGCATGGGGATTTCATGAAACGCTGATTCCGAACAGCCCGGTCAAGCCGCTGCGCATCTGGCTTGAAGTCGGCGACCGGGACAATTTCAATCCCAATGCCATGCGCGACGGGATGCACGACTGGGTCGTGGCGAACGAAAACATGGCGAAGGTCCTGGCGGCGAAGGGCTATCATTACCAGTTTGTCTTTGCCCGCAACGCCGGCCACACCGACCGCGCCGTGAAACAACAGACCCTGCCCGAAGCGCTGGAATGGCTGTGGCAGGATTACAAGCCGGCGGCAAACTGACTCCAAAACAGGCAGAACCAGAATGTTGCAGCCGTAAGGCGGCCTTGTGAAAAACTTTGTGTCTTGGTGTCTTGGTGGTTTAACTTCTCCTAAATGTTTTCAACCGAAATCAAATCCGTCCATTTCACCGGCATCGGCGGCACGGGCATGGCCGCAGTCGCCGCCGCGATGCAGGAAAAAGGCTTCAGCGTCACCGGCTCGGACCAGAACGTTTATCCGCCGATGTCCACGTTCCTCGCCGAGAAGAAGATCGCGGTGATGAACGGCTACGACGAAAAGAACCTCGCGCACAAGCCCGACCTCGTCGTCATCGGCAACGCCATTTCGCGCGGCAACCCGGAGGCGGAGTTCGTGCTCGACCACAAACTGCGCTATTGCTCGCTGGCGGCGTTGCTTGCGGAATTCTTCATCCGCGGCAAACGCGCGCTGGTCGTCACCGGCACGCACGGCAAGACGACGACGACCTCGCTGCTGGCGTGGGTGTTCGAGCACAGCGGCTTGAACCCGGGTTTTTTCATCGGCGGCATCCCGACGAACCTCGGCCAGGGCGCGCGCTTCACGGACAGCGAATGGTTCATCATCGAGGGCGACGAATACGACACCGCGTTCTTCGACAAGCGCAGCAAGTTCATCCATTACC
>CAYPTV010000562.1:0-2266 GCA_964413505.1 uncultured Bifidobacteriaceae bacterium
TGAAAACTTTTTGGAGAACACCGCCTATCCCCGCAGACTTCCCTCAACTGCATAATCCCACCGTGAGGCCGCCTTTGACGGCGGGAATGGCATTTTTGAGGTCGGTGCTGACGGGCTTGCCTCATGCGGCGGGCAATTGCCGGCAGACGGCGTCGAGCTTCTTCAAGTTGGCCATGGTCCTGGCCTCGATGTGGCAGCGGATGAGCGGTGGCGATTAAAATCTTTACAGCGCCGCGCCGGTTCGCAGAGTATTCCAGTGTCAACCAGCAGCGAATTGATTTTCAGAACCGCGCATGGCCGCGCAGAATAAAATCTCGCTTGCGGCAATATAATTTGTTGAATGGTGATTTGTTGAAGCGTTGAACGGAATAAATTAAGATTGCTTTAACAATTCAACGATTTAACGATTTAACGAACAAACAATGCTGACATCGCACGAACTTTTCGGATTCATGTCGCCCGCGCTGGCGAACGACATCTTGAATTTCACCCACGAATCGGACAAGGCCACCTACAAGGCCACGGTCACCTCGGTGGCGGACTTGCGCAAGGTGCGCCCCGTGTTTCTGGAACGCCAGCCGCGCACGCAGCGCCATGCCATGATGGCGGCATCGCTCTCGCGCCCCGCGCTGGAGACCGCCGCGGGCGGATTGCTCCGCGCCTGGCTCGTGAAGCAGCAGCGCCCCATGCTGGTGGAGTTCCTCAACGCGCTGGAGATCAAGAACGAGGAGGGCGTGGTGGAGGACCTGCCCAAGGAGGTGGACGACGCGAAGTTGAAGTCCGCCATTGATGTGCTGCTGGCCAAGCACCCGCCGGAAACGGTGGCCGTCTATCTGAACTGTTTCAACGACATGAACATGGCGGGCTGGGCGAACTTGAAGACGATGCTGGAATCGGATTCCCGCCTGCAACTGGGCGCGCACGCGTGATTTTGGGGATCAACGGATGCTTCCGAAATGGACGTCTTCCGGCACGCTGGGCTGGTCGAGCAGTTGGATGGTGGTGGAAGGGCCGAGGGCCGGGTCAGCCCATGAGCGCAAGGCCCAGGCGATTTTCTTGTCCGGGGTGATTTCCAGCGCCTGAACCGGGGCGGTGGATGGGTCAATCTTGCCGTTCCACTGGTTGACCCAGCTGTTGATGAGGGTGTTGCCGTTGGGCAGTCGCGCGGCGATCTGCATGGAGTTGAACTTGTAATCCGGCACGTCGGCGGAGGTGAACTGCCAGACGGTATCGCCTGCGGGATTGATTTCGCGCACGGCCTTGCCGCAAACCAGGGTGTTGCCATTTTTCAAACGGACGGCGGACCACGCGCCCGGCGCGGCCACAGACCAGACGGCTTTTCCGTTTTCGTCATATTCGACGACTTTTCCCATGTCCATGTGCGTGACGAGAAGCGTGCCGTCGTCGGTGAGGCGCGCATGGCGGAACTGGCCGTGTGTGCTGTTGGTGTTGCCTGCGGTCAGTGGGATTTCCTTTTCCATACGGCCTTCGGCGATGTTGGCCACGAACAGTTTCGGCTCCGGCCCGTTCTGGATGAAGAGGACGTGGTTGGTGCCGATCATCTGCGCGGTGTGGGTTTCGCACTTGGGCGGGGCGTCATAGTTCCAGAGGACTTTCTTGTCGGGCGCGAGGAGCGTCACGCCGAACTGGTGGGCGAACAGGACGTTGCCGTTGGAGAGCAGCGTGGCGTCGCTGATCTCGCCGCGGTTGGTGGAATCGTTGTAGGCCCAGACGATTTTTCCGCCGCGCACGACATACATGTCACGCGTCTTGGCCTCGCCCGCGTAGAAGAAATCGTGCTGCGCCAGGCCGTTGCCGGGCAAAATGGCGGGTGCGGAGGGCTTGTTGGTGACGGTGGCATTCTGGCCGTGGCCGGACGCCAGCGAGAGGGCAATTGCCGAGATCAAAGCGAACGGGAATTGGATTTTATTTTTGGTCATGGTGTTAAACGAGGTTGATGAAACCGTAGCTGACGGCATTTTTTTCCGCAATTGCAAAAAATCATCCGGTCAAAGATGACGCAGCAATTTCCTTCACACTTGTCTTGACCTTTTTCTTCCGCAAGGCAGACTGTCCGGCTCGGTTTAATAATTTATGCAGCACATTAGAAATATCGCCATCATCGCGCACGTTGATCACGGCAAGACGACGCTCGTGGATTGTCTCCTGAAACAGTCCGGCACGTTCCGCGCCAACCAGCACGAGTCGTCCGAGGAGCGCCTGATGGATTCCATGGATTTGGAAAAGGAAAAGGGCATCACCATCC
>CAYPTV010000563.1:0-2258 GCA_964413505.1 uncultured Bifidobacteriaceae bacterium
CATGTCTTGGTTCACCGACCGTCATTTCTTTCTGCTCGCCGTCGCGCTTTACGGCTTGAGCACGGTCTATTCGGTTTTCCTGTGGCGGAAAGGTTTCCGCCGGGACGACCATGTGAATTATTTCATCATCCTCGCCGGAGTGGCGCTGCACACGCTGGCGATGACCAAACGCGGCCTGACGTTTCAAAGCTGCCCTGTCAACAATCTTTACGAAGCCACCACGTTCCTGCTCTGGGCGCTCGGCCTGGCGTGCCTCGTTTATTCGCTGCTGCCGCGCTTCAAGTTCCTTTGCGCCTTCACGGCGCCGGTGCTGTTCACCGTCGGCATCTTCGCGCTCATGCCGTCGCTCGACCCGCCGCACGGGCCGAAGCCGGATTTCTCCAACTTGCTCCGCAGCCTGCACGCCGCGACCATCCTGCAATCCTACGGCGCGTTCGGCCTCGCGGCGGCGGCGGCGGGAATGTTCCTGATGCAGCAGCACGACCTGAAATTCCACAAGCTCCGCGCCATGCTGTCGTTGCTGCCGTCCATCCAGCGGCTCGAACTCATCACGCTGCGGCTCGTGCTGGCCGGCTTCGTTCTGTTCACCATCGGCCTCGTCACCGGCGAACAACTGCCGCGACCCGAGGGCAAGCCGTATTTCTCCGATCCCAAGGTGATCTGGTCCGCGCTGCTCTGGCTCGTCTATCTGGAACTGATCGTGGCGCGGATGTTCTTTGGCCGCTCCACGCGGCGGTTCACCATCGGCGTCGTTGTCGCATTCGCGTTCCTGCTGCTGACGTTCGGCGTCACCAATTACTATTCCGGCCTGCATCATCCGTGAAAATAAAAGTGCGAAATGCCAAATGCGAAGTGCGGGCCAATTCCGGCTCTAGCCGTTCTGCTGCATTTTTCCTTCAACCTTCAACCTTCAACCCTCAACCTTGATTTCTGTCGTCGTCATCGGTTTAAGCCACCGCACGTCGCCAGTGGAACTGCGCGAGCGCTTCGCCTTTGCCGATTCCAAAATCCCTGCCGCGCTCCAGTCCCTGCGCGATTCCGGCATCGCCAGCGAAGCCGTGATTCTCTCGACGTGCAACCGCGTGGAGATTTACGCCGCGACAACGCTCGCGACGGAAGCGGCATTTGAAGAACTGAAAAAATTCCTCGTTGAGCACCACTCCTTCGATGGAGCGATTGGCGAAGAATTTTATTTCCTGTCCGAGCCGCAAAGCCTGCATCATCTCTTCAAGGTCGCCAGCGGCCTCGACTCCATGGTGCTGGGCGAGACGGAAATCCTCGGCCAGATCAAGACCGCCTACGCGCTCGCGCACCAGCACAAGCACACCGGCGCGCGGCTGAACAAAATTTTCCAGCGCGCCTTCAACGTAGCCAAGCACATCCGCACGCACACGAACATCCAGCGCGGCAGCGTCTCAGTCGCGTCCGTCGCTGTCGAGCTGGCGGATAAAATCTTCACCTCCCTCACCGGGCGAGAAGTCCTCGTCATCGGCGCGGGGGAGACCGGTGAGAAAGTCGCGCGCGCCTTGCTCTCACGCGGTGCCAAAAGCATCATCGTCGCCAACCGCTCTTTCGAACGCGCCCAGTCCCTCGCCGCCGAACTCAATGGACGCGCCATACCCTTTGACGACTGGTCGGGGGAGTTTGACAAGATTGACATCGCCATCAGCAGCACCGCCGCGCCGCACCACATCCTGGACCGCAACAAACTTGAGCCGCTCATGAAGTCCCGCCGCCAGCGCCCGCTGCTGCTCATAGACATCGCCGTCCCGCGCGACATTGACCCCGCCGTCAATGCGCTGGAGAACGTCTATCTCTACAACATAGACGACCTCCAATCCATCGCCGCCGACTACCTGAAACAGCGCACCGAGGAAATTACCCGCTGCGAAGAGATCATCGCCGAGAAGGCCAAACCGTTCCTTGAAACCGGGGAAATTCAACCGCAGATGAGACGCGAACCGGATGCCGTGCAAGGACTGGACAATGCCAAACAACTCCCCGCATCCTGACAATCCATCTTCGCTCCGAAGCCTTGAGCGTTGTGATCGTGGCAGCTCCCGACGCGGCACCGTTAACGCCGATTGCTCGACCATCGGCCCGTCGTTGACATCTCTCACCGCGAATGGAACCAACACACAGGTGGCTCCGGTGGCTGGTTGGAAATGAATCCCGACGCCAACGCGCGCAATTGACGCCTTAACCGCGAGGTCTTACGCTGTCGGCAGATTTATGAGCCAATTGCAAGATTCACTGGT
>CAYPTV010000564.1:0-2254 GCA_964413505.1 uncultured Bifidobacteriaceae bacterium
ACTGCAAAACTGCGTGGACCTAACAGTGTTGGTCCATTGTGCTGTCCAGTGTCGTCCGACACTGACGTCGACGATCTGTTCGCTACGTACGACCGCGTTCTTGGAGAAATTGCAGATCAAGTTGCAAAGCAGCACGTCGTTCGCTGTCGCCCGGGCCGTCTCGCTCCATGGTTCGATGCCGGTTGTCGGGCTGCGCGACGGGAGTGCCGCCGCCTTAAACGTCTATACAGACGAACAAAGACCGATACCGATCGACGACGTTGGATCGACGCCGCTCACCATCGATTCCAGTTGTATCGGAAAAGCAAAGAGGACTACTGGCTCGGTCGTCTCAATCAACATGAAAAATCATCAACGCTATTATGGCGCTCGCTGTCAACTGCACTCGGCCGAGATCGTAACGTCACAAGCTCTACAGGCCACTCTGCCGAGGGGTTTGCAACCTTCTTCGAACGCAAGGTTGATGACGTCATGACTGCCACGGAGGGATTACCCCCACCATCGATTCCGACAACGGCGTCAGCGTCACTCGCGTCGTTTAATCCGTATTCGCAAGCTGACATCCGGCGCATCATCATGAAGTCTCCAGTGAAATCATGTTCACTTGATTCAGTGCCGACATTTTTGGTACGCGAATTTGTGGATCTATTGCTTCCGTACCTCACAAGCATGGTCAACGCATCACTGATCCAAGGTCGACTGCCAGCGTCGCAAAAACACGCAATTGTGACACCGTTACTGAAGAAACCGGGACTCGATACGGCTGATATGAACAATTTCAGACCTGTCTCGAATGTACCGTTCATGTCGAAGGTCGTCGAACGAGCAGTCGCTAAACAACTCAATGACTTCCTTACAGACAATGGTCTTCTGCCACGCTGCCAATCAGCTTATCGTAAGCGACACTCGACAGAAACAGCCATGCTACGAATATGGTCCGATGTACTGACGGCTGCTGATGCCCGCCGTGTCACCCTACTCGGACTACTGGACCTTACGGCAGCGTTTGACTGTGTCGACCACGGTATTCTGCTGCAGCGTCTCGAACGAACGAACGGGCTGACAGGCAGTGTCTTGAACTGGATCAAGTCATTCCTCGTCGGTCGAACATTACAAGTGTCTTACGACGGCAAACTATCATTGAATCGGTTAGTTCGGTATGGAGTACCCCAAGGAACAGTTCTCGGGCCAGTATGTTTCATTCTCTATACCGCAGACCTGAACCAAGTAGTCGCAGCTCATGGCCTGAAGCTGCACCAATACGCTGACGATTGCCAAGTCTACATATCGTCACCAGCGGACGACGCTGCCGCTGCAGTCGACATCCTCACCAACTGTGTTGCCGACATCGCCACATGGATGAGTGTGAACAGGCTTCGTCTTAACCCAACTAAGACGCAGGTCATATGGCTGGGTTCGAGGCAGCAGCTGCAGAAAATTAACATTCATGAGGTGACTATCATGTCATCCACAGTCAACTTTGTGGATACCGCTCGCGACCTAGGCATCGTCATGGACAGTCAACTAACAATGTCCGCCCATGTTTCGGCCCTATGCCGAGCATGCTATTATCAGCTGCGACAACTGCGGCCAATCGCTCGTTCTCTGACCGTAAACACAGCCAAAACGCTGGTCCACTCGTTCATTTCATCGCGACTGGACTATTGCAACTCACTACTGTACGGTATGACCGACACGTTATTCAGACGACTACAGTCGGTCCAGAATTCAGCAGCTCGCCTCGTAACAGGTGCTCGTCGGCGGGACCACATTCATCCGGTACTACGCAGACTCCACTGGCTACCCGTCCGAAGACGAGTTGCTTACAAGATGGCCACATTGGTCTACCAGGCACTACATGGTCAACTGCCTAACTACTTGTCCGACGACTGCCGCCTTGTTGCTGACACCGGTCTTCGCCAGTTGCGTTCATCCACGTCAGCCACCTGCTTTGTACCACGGTCGCAAAGTGGCTATGGCGACAGAAGTTTCTCAGTAGCAGGACCGCGAATCTGGAACAGCTTACCATCAACACTTCGATCGATGAATACCGGTTTCACAACGTTTAAACGCTTATTGAAAACTTTTTTGTTCGTTTAAGGAGACCAGTGCGCATATGTGACTATCGCTGCTTAATATGCGCACGGTATAAATGCTCTTACTTACTTACTTACTTATCATATTTCACCATTCTCTGTATATACTTAGATGCGGTCTTGTCATACTGAAATTAACTATTATTATTTTTTAGCGG
>CAYPTV010000565.1:0-2250 GCA_964413505.1 uncultured Bifidobacteriaceae bacterium
TCCGAGCGCCGACATTCGATTTCTCGCAACAGCCGTCACTCTTTCTCGAATTGAGAAAATTAGAGATTGCTGCGGAGGCGGAAGAGCGACAATTCCAGCAACAAAAATTGCAAGCGCAGCAGCAGCTGCGCGAGACCGAATTGCAAGCGCGGCAGCGTGCGGAAGAATTGCTTGATAAGCAGAAAGCGGAGGAGCGCGCTTGGCAGCAGCAGCAAGCCAGCGAGAAAGCGGAGCGCGCTAGGGAGCAACGCGCGGCTGACGAGGAAGCGACACGCGCTCAGCGGGCGTTTGACGGGGAAGCTGCACGCCTGCAAATCGAGGCATCGCGGGACCAGCAAGCATTGTTGGACCAGCAATTGCGCGCGAATCTGTTCGAACAACAGCTTCAGCGGGAAGAGCAACAGCGCCAACGTGACCACGAGTTGGCCCTGGCGCAGCTCAATATTGCTACTCCGCAACCCGCACCTCGAGGCGATGCCACACCCTTCTTTAAAATAGAGGCAGCTATTAAGCTCATGCCGAAACTTCTCAACGAGACCGAGGTAGACATTTACCTGGTCACTTTTGAGAAGCTGGCTGAATTACATAACTGGCCTAAGCAGCACTGGCCAGCGATGTTGCAATCACAGCTCCGCGGAAAGGGGTTAAAGGTCTTTTCCGAGCTTACTACCGATCAATGTCGGGATTATGACCAGTTAAAAGCCGCTTTACTTACCGCGTACGAGTTAGCGCCGAACCTGTACCGACGTAAATTCCGTAGCCTGTCGAAACAAGCAACGGAAAGTTATTCCGATTTTGCTTTTAAACAGGTAAACTTGTGTAAACGTTGGCTGCAGAGTGTTAACGCGTGGGACTCTATGGAAGGCCTACGCCAGGCAATCCTGATGGAGCAATTCCTAGAGTCGTGTCCGATTGAACTTACTGTTTGGTTAGTCGACAGGGCACCGACTTCACTTTCTCAGATGGCTCGATTGGCTGACCAGTATGTTAGCCTGAGAAAGTCGTTTGTACCATCGAACGGAACCGAGAATTCAAAACCAGTAGAAAGTGCGGTAATGACCAGCTTTAAATCCAAGTGGTCACCCAAACCGTTTAGAAAACGTTATGGTAAAACGCCAACCGCTGTGGCACCAGCCGCTCCACCCGTGATAAAACCATCTATTATTACGCCAGCTAAAACTGCGTTTACACCAGCAGCTAAAACCACCTTTAAACCTTCTTGTTTTTACTGCAAACTTCCAGGTCATTTTATAAATACCTGTCGAAGACGGATGCTGGATGAGTCTAAGAATACTCATGTTAAAGACTCTATGCTGATTGCTTCACATAGCGTAATTCCGTCTCACGCCGGCGTCACTGCGTTGCCGGAGGGTTGTACAAAGGTTGGGAAGTCGTCACAGACTTCTGTGGTGGTGTCAGTTTTACCGGTTAACCCATTGTTTGCACCGTTTTGCAAGCCGGGTTGGGTTTTATCAGCGGATGGTTGTGAATATCCAATTCACGTGTTACGAGATACGGCCGCGTTGCAGTCCGTTATTTTAGAGGCGTCAATACCGACGACTGCGTATACTCATACAGGCGATATTCGTTTACTTCGTGGCATAACGAATACTGTAATCGAAGTTCCGCTAATTAGCATACACCTTAAAACTGATGGCCTTAATCAGACTGTGTTAGTTGGCTTAATTAAACAGTTGCCCGAAGGGGTCGACTTCTTGCTAGGGAACGACCTATGGTTTTTGTCCAATGCGTTGCCCGAGAGTAACGAATACATTGCCGTCGTTACTCGGTCGGTTAGTGCATCCCTAAAATCCGTCGACGCGCACCAGGTGCCAATAACAATACAGTCGGACACCGATTCGTCCTTGCACGATTCGTCGTCAGTGGTGTCGCCCGATATTTCTCAACACTATGGGGATCTAGATCTTAATGCGGTCCAGTCGTCTGATGACTTTTTGCAGCTTCAGAAAGCTGACATTGGACTACAAGCGTTGTCAAGATCAGTCGAAGATCCGCCATTTCCGGTTGGAAAATCGTTTTTCTTTTTACAGAGAGAGGCGTTAATGCATCATTCAGCGGCTACTAAAAAGTTGCCTGAAGCGGATCAGCTGGTGATTCCCACTGTTTTGCGGAATAAAATGTTGCACCTTGCGCATGATATTCCTGCTGCCGGTCATCTCGGGTTTGCTAAAACACAAGCACGAATGTGGAACCACGTGTATTGGCCACACATTTGGAAAGACACGTTAG
>CAYPTV010000566.1:0-2247 GCA_964413505.1 uncultured Bifidobacteriaceae bacterium
GGAAAAGTTCCGCTGGAAAATTTCAGGTTTTGAATCCGCAGATTTTACAGATGAACGCAGATTTTCAATTTATATCCGCATCATCCGTGTCATCTGCGGATAAAATAAATGTCCCTGTTTGTGAAGCGCGTAATACCGGCCAAATCTATTTTTTTGTAACCTCCGCGATTTCCCATGCGTCACTCATAAAAGACACCTCATTCTTGACGAGACCTGTCTGATCCCGCCATTAAGGTCATGGGGTGCCTTAAGTGAAAGAGAGAATAATCGAGATCAATATGAGTCAAGTCATTGCTTCATTGGCATTCATGAAAAACAACGCGTCAAAAACGCTCGCCAATGCGCGGGGCGTGTTCATCGGTCTGACGGGCAACACGGGATTCGGCACGTTGCCGGCAGATGCTCTGACGTTGCTGGACACTTCCATTGACAAACTGGAAGAGGACATCGGCAACACGCAGACGGGCGGCACGCCCGAAACGGCCATACAGGAGGCGCAACGCGTCCTCGTCAACAATCAGTTGCACAAGCTGGCGATCTTCTGCCAGGAGAACTGCAATAACGATCCCACGGTCTTCCTGACCTCGGGTTTCAAACTGGCGCACACCACCAACACCCATTCACCGCTGCCGAAATGCGTCATCAACTCCGTGACCAACGGCGCAACCACGCAATTGGTAGTGGTTGCGGCACCGATGGCCAATGCATCGGGCTGGGAGGCGCAGGTCTGGGTCGGCAACAACCCGCCGCATCACGCGGATTGTCTCAAGCCCACGCGCAAGATGACCATCATTAATCAGGTTCCCGGCACGCTGGTCAACGTTCAGATGCGGGCGCAGGGCGGCAGCACGGGGTTCTCGGACTGGAGCGACCCAGTGACTCACATGTGCATGTAAGTCCTTGCGGACTGCCAACATTGGGAGTTGAAAGTTTGGGTCAGCAGAACAAAGCCGCGCGGACAATCTCCGCGCGGTCATTTTTTGTCCACTGATTTTATGGCGAGACAGGCGGAGTGGGATCGGCCGGCGGTTGATTGGATGATAAATTGGAAGGAACTCCGGCGAGAGAATCCGCATCAGTAACAGGGAAAATTGCAGCCGTGGGATCGCCGTCTTGGATTGCCTTCAGATGATTGGCCACGATCAATACTTGTTGCACATCTGGATCCATGGTGTTTTGCGGTTGCGTGGCGGTATTGTTTTGCGTCGTCGAGCCAAACGGCATGCTTGTTCCATTGTTTGCACCGCTGTTTGGCCCGCCGCCAAAGTTCGCGCCGGAACTGGAATTGTTTGGCCCGCCAAAGCCGGCAGGGGGGGGGAATGCGCTCGCGCCGTTTGCACCGCCCGCCGTCGGAAATGCCGGGAGCGGAATGCCGGGCACTGAACCGAAAATCGGGCCGCGCTGTGCGGATGAACCGCCCTTGCCGCTGTCGGTCGTGTTGGCCAGCGGAATTTCCTGCACCACGCCATGGTTGTTGAAGGTGACGGACCTGGCCTTTTCGTCAATCTTGACGACTTCAATGTCGTCTTCCCGCTGTCCCTCGGCGAGCATGTAGGATTGATCCGGTTTGCCGGCGACGGTGGTTTTATACAGGGCTTCCGCCTGTCCCATGATGGCCATGATGCCGTTGGCCGTGATTTTCACCTCCGGTTCGGGTGGCGGCGCGTTCGGGTCAACCGGGGGAGGCGGCGGATTCAAGCCAAAGACATTGCGCACAACGATCGCCGCGTAGGGATTGTCCGGGAACGCAACGTTGTCCGCGTGCAGGCCGGCGTTCAACGCCAGTCCGCCCGCGAGGCAAAGTGCAATTTTCCAGACGCGCATCATGTTTTCAAAATATACCGCGTGCCGACCCAAACTCAAACACCAACGGTGGACATTGGTTGCGGTCTTCGGCGGCGGATGTTTCAGGCGGCGGCTTCCGCCCGAAAGCCGCTTCGTCGCGCGAAACCTTTATTGCGAGTCCGGCACCGCAACGACGCCCCACGGACTGCCGGGTGATTTGATGCGCGTAATTTCCTTTTCCGTCGCGAGGTCAACGACGGAAACGTCGTCCGACGGGCCGTTGGCGGCGAACAGGTATTTTCCATCCGGCGAGAAGGTGATGCCCCACGGACGCTTGCCGACGGGAATCGTGTTGAGCACCTCGTAAGTGTTCGCATCCACGACGACCACCGTGCCGCCGCGACCGGTGCTGGCATAAACCTTCTTTCCGTCCGGCGAAACCAGCACGCACTGCGGGCGCGA
>CAYPTV010000567.1:0-2244 GCA_964413505.1 uncultured Bifidobacteriaceae bacterium
CGCTCAACGCGAAGTTCATCCACGCCGCGTTCGGGCTGCGCTATCTCTTCGCCAACCTCGGCGACTTGCAGCCGCGCGCCGTCATCGCCGAGTTCGACATCAACCTGCGCCCGCTGGACATCGCCGAGGCGCTGCTGGCGCGCGAACCCAAAATCATCGGCTTGGGAATTTATATCTGGAACGTCGAGGAATCCATCGAGGTCGTCACCGCGATCAAGCGCGTCCGCCCGGAAATAAAAATCATCCTCGGCGGTCCGGAGGTGAGCTATGAAACCGAGGGGCAACCCGTCGCGGATCTCGCCGACCACGTCATCACCGGCGAGGCGGACTTGAAATTTGCCGAGGTGTGCCGGGTGCTGCTCCATCAACCCGTAGGAGACGAGGCGACGAGTCTCACTTCAAATGCGGAGTGCGGAGTGCGGAGTGCGGAATCAGAGAATGAGACTCCTCACGTCGTCTCCTACCCCAAGATCATCGCCGCCGAGCTGCCGGAATTTTCGCGCCTCGCCCTGCCCTATGATTTTTACACCGAGGCGGACATCGCGCACCGCATCATTTATGTCGAGGCGTCGCGCGGCTGCCCGTTCACCTGCGAGTTCTGCCTGTCGTCGCTCGACATCCCCGTGCGGCAGGTGCCGCTGGACCGGTTTCTCGCCGCGATGCAAAAGCTTTTGGACCGCGGGCTGAAGCAGTTCAAATTCGTGGACCGCACGTTCAACCTGAACATTGCCGTCAGCAAGACGCTGCTGGAATTTTTCCTCGCGCGGCATCAGCCGGGGAATTTTTATCACTTCGAGATGATTCCCGACCGGCTGCCCGCCGATCTGCGCGCGGTCATCGCCAGGTTTCCGCCCGGTTCGCTGCAATTCGAGGTTGGCATCCAGACTTTTAATCCCGCAGTCGGCGCACTCATCAGCCGCCGGCAGAATTACGAGCGGCTGGCGGACAATTTTAATTATCTGCGGAAACAAACCAGCGTCCACATCCATGCCGATCTGATCGTCGGGCTGCCGGGAGAAACGCTGGAAAGTTTTGCCGCCGGTTTTGACCAGCTCATCGCGCTCGGCCCGCAGGAAATCCAGGTGGGCATTCTCAAACGGCTGCGCGGCACGCCGGTTGTCCGGCATGATGCGGAGTGGCGAATGATTTACAGTGCGCAGCCGCCGTATGAGATTTTGCAGAACAAGCTGCTCGATTTCGCCACGATGCAACGGCTGCGCCGCTTCGCGCGCTACTGGGACCTGGTCGGCAACAGCGGCAACTTTGTCGCCACCGCGCCGCTGATCTGGAGCAATGGCGCATCGCCGTTCAAAAACTTTCTGCACTTCAGCGACTGGCTGTTTGCAAAAATTAACCGCACGGACAGCATCGCGCTGGCGCGGCTGATGGAATTGCTGTTTGAATTTCTCACGCGCGAACTGAAGCTGGATGCGCGCGGCACCGCCGAAATTTTCTGGCAGGACTGGCAGCGGACCGGGCGGCGCGAGGCGCCGGAATTTCTCCGTGAATTTCTGCCGGCGAAAACCGTCACGCGATTCCACCCGGCAAAGACCATGATGCCCAGGCGCCAGTCACGGCATCTTGCCGGTGCCGCCGGCAAGACGGCGGAAAACGGCTAGGACAAATCGCCGCCTGTCAGCAAAACACCCCATCTTAATTATCTTGCCGTAACGCGCGGTTCGTCTTTAACGTCTTGCAGTTTTATGGTGGCCAAGATTAAAACGACCAAGACGGTCCAAACCACGCGGCGTGTGAAACTTTCCGCGACGGCGGAAGCCAAGCCCGCCGCATATGTCATTCCCGGTCCGGACGCCGCCAAGCCCGCCGAGGGGGACACCACGGCGTTCATCCGGCGTGAGGCGGCGCGTTACGACGGCGACACGGCCATCCGGCTTTATCTGCGCGAAATCGGCCTGGTGAAGCTGCTCACGCCGGACGAGGAAATCCAGCTTGCCGCGCGCATCAAGAAAGGCGACAAAAAAGCCCGCGAACACATGATCAAGGCGAACCTGCGCCTGGTCGTGAAAATTGCCCGCGATTACGAGGGCATCGGCCTGCCGCTGCTCGACCTCATCAGCGAGGGCAACATCGGCCTGATGAAGGCGGTGGAGCGGTTCGACCCGGCCAAGGGCGGAAAACTTTCCACCTACGGCTCATGGTGGATCAAGCAGTCCATCAAGCGCGCGCTGGCCAACCAGTCCAAGACCATCCGCCTGCCGGTGCATCTGGTGGACAAGATTTCCA
>CAYPTV010000568.1:0-2238 GCA_964413505.1 uncultured Bifidobacteriaceae bacterium
TACTGTTGTCACTGAGTTGTTGGACAAATATTGTCCGGTACAAAAGAGATCGAAATTCGCGTCCGCTCGTCGAGACAATCGCTGGCTGTCAACTGAAGCGACTCTGTACAAACATCGACGTCAACTTGAGAGGCAATGGCGCAAGTCTAACAATCAGAATGATTTCATTGCCTATCGTAAGACATGTCGTATCACCAATCACGTCATTCTCGAATCCAGGCACAATTATTACAGAGACAAAATAAGCACCGTCGAGAAAGATCCACGTCGTCGCTGGGCTGTAATCCGCGATATATTACATCAGACTGAATCACCTGACGTCATGACGTCGGACGCCTGTCAACATCTCTGTGATAGTTTCGCGGATTTCTTTGTAAACAAAATTCGCAAAATCAAGTCGGTGATCAGCTCGAAACTCAAGGACAGAGTCGATCTAGACTTAGATCCTCTGAAGTCTGACGTGTGCCACACAGGCCAGCTGCTGACTAATCTGCTGCCACCAACCATCGACGAAGTCACTAAGCTGATAAACGCTATGCCAGCCAAATCGTCTGTTGTGGATAGTATACCGACGTCGGTCATCAAGACATCAGTTGACATTTTTGCGAAATTGATCGTTCGCCTGGTCACTCTGTCTTTCACTGAAGGATGTTTTCCGACGCGGTACAAAACCGCATCTGTCACACCACTGCTCAAGAAGACAGGACTGGATCGAGAAAATTCTGCAAACTACAGACCGATATCAAATCTGCACACGATTTCAAAGCTATTGGAACGAATTTTGATGTCAAGGCTGATTGCGCACGTGGAACGTTCTCCCAGTTATAACCGTTACCAGTCGGCCTATCGGAAAGGCTACTCGACGGAGACGGCAATTATACGTCTGCTGAACGATATTTATTGCAACGCAGACAATAAAGCAAGAACACTCCTGCTTCAACTAGACTTGTCCGCAGCTTTTGACACTTTAGACTCCGAAACGCTTTTTAAGCGCTTAGAGCACACTTTTGGCATTTCCGGTTGTGCTCTGCAGTGGTTAATTTCATATCTGGAAAATCGATCACAGTTCATTCGTGTCGGAAACAGTCAGTCGGGGCGAAAAGCCTGCGAGTACGGGGTCCCACAAGGATCCGTCCTCGGCCCGTTGCTTTTTACACTCTATGTAGCGCCTGTTGCGAATGTCATTGCTAGCTTTAACATCAGTCATTCGCAATATGCGGATGATACTCAACTCTACATTGCGTTAAGCGACGAAAAGGCGCTGTCATCGCTTTCGAATTGCTGCACAACAGTCTACAACTGGTTTCTTTTAAACGGCTTGTCGCTCAACCCTGACAAGACTGAAGCCATTGTCATTGGAACCGGCGCTCGGCACCGATCTGAAGGTCCGCTCGATTTTGTCATCGTCGGAGATGCCAAAATTCGTCCGACGGATAGCGTTAAGAGTCTCGGAGTCATCATTGACAACACGCTGACTTTCACCGCCCATGTAAACAGCATGTGCAAAGCAGCGTACTTTCACATCCAGGCTCTGAGACATATTAGGAAACGCGTGCCTGAAGACGTTGCTCTGTCGATCGCGAGTTCCATGATCGGCGCTCGCCTTGACTACTGCAACTCGATTCTGCACGGCACGTCACTCTCGAACATTCAGAAACTTCAGCGGGTTCAGAACTCGTTAGCACGTATCGTTACCGGAACTAGACGATCCGAACACATCACACCAGTATTGGCACGACTGCACTGGCTGCCGCTTGCCATGCGTGTCGAATACAAGGTTGCACTGCTCACTTTCAAGGTCATAACAACTCAACAGCCAAGCTATCTGCACGACCTAGTGAAGTTCCGGACATCAGTTCGTGATCTCAGATCTAGCAGCAGAATAAACAGCCTCCAAACTGACAGCTCTAAAACGGTGTTTGCAAGTCGGGCGTTTCGTCACTCAGCACCAATCATCTGGAACAATCTCCCATCTGAACTTACCGATGACTTGTCTTCTCTAAATAGTTTTAAATCTCGATTAAAAACTCACCTATTCCGCAAAGCATTCCGTCATTGACCGCCGTGGCCGGTCCGCAACTGCGATTTCATCAACATTGCTTTACGTAGTGTGATTGACATATGTTGCGTAACAAACTGTTTAATAATAATAATAACTGTGGTGCGAACAGTTCTCCAGATCACTGCGTGGAATCAGTTGTCATTTTGGCGATTGCCGTCTAAAATCGACTCAGCTGA
>CAYPTV010000569.1:0-2232 GCA_964413505.1 uncultured Bifidobacteriaceae bacterium
TGCATACCTGCAATAGAGCATTTCAAACCTGCAGCGGGGTATTTCAAACCTGCATCGTGGCATTGCATACCTGCAATGGAGCATTTCAAACCTACAATGAAGCATTTCAAACCTGCAATGAAGCATTGCATGTCTGCAACGGGGCATTTCCTGTTTGAAATGGAGCATTCCAAATAAGAAATGGAGCATTTCCTGTTAGACATGGAGCATTTCCTGTTAGACATGGAGCATTGCAGGTAAGACATGGAGCATTGCAGGTAAGACATGGAGCATTTCTTGTAAGGAATGGGGCATTCCAGGTTAGAGATGGAGCATTTCTAACAAGGAAAATGCCGTTCCGACGTCAAAAACGGTGGTTTTCGGTGTTTTTCACTCAAAAGCCGTCCCAACTGGCTAAATTTGCCCACTGCCTGCACAGGGCCAGACCCCGGGCACCATTGCCGGCGGAGCGCGACCGTCCCCGGCCGCAGCAACGAGCGGACGACCGCCAGCGGATATTTTCACCATGACTTGAGCCTTGGCACATCGCAGCGCCCGTGGACGGGCGCACTCCGGGAACATTTCCCGGCTCCTTGCGTATGAATTTAACGCAAAGACGCAAAGAGCCGAAGTCGCAAAGATTTTTAGCCTTGCGTCCTGGCACCTTTGCGCCTTGGCGTTGAATTTCCGGCTTTGCCGGCGGGTTACTCGGTTTCCGTGGTGAAAAAATGCACGGTGGAACGCCAGCCCGGCTTCATTGGCAGGATTTCCTTGTGGGCCGGGTTTGACCGCAGCCACCAGCCGTAAGTGGGCCGGAAGAATTCCTCGCAGCCGAGCAGCTCGCGCACCTGTTGTCGCGCGGAGGGCAGGGGATCGGTGCCGCAGCGGACCATGTCCAAATTCCCGCCGATGAACTGCGCGCGGGTGATGATCCGCAGGTTGGGCGGGCCGTCGGAAAATTTGGCCGCCTCCGCAGGCGTTTCCGGCAGGGTGCGATAATATTCGTTTATGGGAATCACCCAGGCGTCAATTTCGCAGGGCAGCACCAGCCCGTCTCGCTGGCCGAAGCGCAGGATAAAATCATGGGCAAGGTAGTGGCAACCGGTGTTGTCCGGCGATTTGGCATGAGCCGGGAAGACCATGTGGTTGGCATCCACTTTGGGCAGATTATGGCTGTGGCCATAAGGCCCGATGAATTCGTTGGTGGCCTGCCACGCGGTGTCCGCGCGGATTTCCAGGTTGGCCAGCTCGCGCCAGTCGCACCCGGGCAAAGGCATGTCGGTGATTTCCACGGCGAGGAGGCTTTCACAATTTGGCTGGTTGGGCAGCGGTTCAGCGGCTTCAACACGTTGGGTCAGATCCAGCCGCCACTGGACACGCGGGCAGCCGACATCCTGCGCCTGGACGTAAAATTCCAACTGCGCCCCGTCAGGGGTCACCGGCCATGTTTCGCCATTGAGTTGCACCCAGCTCATAAATCAGGTCTCGTAGAATCCGTTGAAATGCAGTTCCACATAAACCTGGTTGCGCAAGTATGGTGTGCATTTTTCCCACTGGTTGAAATCCGTCACTTCAATGTGTTCCGGCTCGTTCACCCCGATGAGCTGCCGGGCGCGCCCGACCGCATAGGCTTCCGGGTCGCGGACATTGTGCGGCACCTTGACGGTGACCTGTCCAAAGGGGATGTTCTCGATGAGATACACTTGCGCGTGTTTTTTCCAAAAGGCCAGGTCCGGGTCGCGGCGCTCCTCACGTCCATCCGGGAGGACGGGAATTTTCCGGCCCTCCAAGAGTTCGAGCGCGCTGCGGCTGTCGGTCATGCCGGCCAGTTCCACGGTGAACCAGCCGCGTTCACGCGTCGCCACGCGCCAGCCGAAATGTCCCACGCCGGGATTCTGCTGCCCGTTGTCCCCGCATCTGGGATAATAAAAAATGTCCAACATGCCGCTCCGATGGCTGGCATCGGGCATGTCCTCGGCCATCGGATCCCAGAAGTTCAGATGTTCAAGGTCGGTCCACGACTTCATGGGCCATTTGAAGTGGCCGACCATCAGATGCAGCTCCGGGCGTTCCCAATGCCGGACGCGGCGCCAGACCGGGCCGCACGCTCTAAAGTGCATGTCCAGCGACCAATGAACCTCCTGGCGCTGGCGCATTTCCGGCTCGATGGTGGCGCGGAAGATGGAAGCGCCCTGAACCACGAGCCATTGATGTTCGCGGAAATAAAGCATGACGACCGGGAATTTTCGCAGG
>CAYPTV010000570.1:0-2229 GCA_964413505.1 uncultured Bifidobacteriaceae bacterium
CCGACGGCATGAAGCGCAACGGCTACCGCCTCGTCAGCGGCGGCACGGACAACCATCTGATGCTCGTGGACGTGGGCATGAAGAACATCACCGGCAAGGATTGCCAGATCGCGCTCGACGAAGCCGGCATTACCGTCAACAAAAACACCATCCCGTTCGAGACGCGCTCGCCGTTCCAGGCCAGCGGCATCCGCCTCGGCACGCCCGCCGTCACCACGCGCGGGATGAAAGAAAATGAGATGGCCGCGATTGCCGACATGATCTCCGAAGTGCTGCTGGATATTAAGAATGCCGACGCCGCGCACAAAGTCCGCGCCCGCGTGCGCGAGCTGACCGCCAGGTTCCCGCTGCCGTATTGAGAATTGCGGAGGCAAGCCGCAGAGCAGCGGCAGAAAGTAGCCGGTGGTGACCCGGTGACGCCCACTTCGTATGTGCATCGCGACACGGTGACGAAATCCAGTTGCACAACCAGCGGTCATACGAGCGGTTCGCGGGTGTGGTCGCGGGTGCGCGCCTTCAACAGCGCGGGCAAGGGTCCGTGGAGCGATCCGGTGTCGAAGATTGTGCCGTGACTGGAAACCCATCGCGAATCGTTGAATCGGGCTTCGTTGCATCGGTTCACGGTCTTTGCAGGCGGACATCATTAAAATCATCAGGCCGGGGCGGGAAACCGTCCCGGCTGTTTTTATTGCATCCGAAATTTCTTGAAAAAGGTATTGCAACCAAGATTTTGTTTGATATAGTCCGCGTTCAATTTTAAGACAAAATGCCGACAATCAACCAGCTCGTTCGCCAAGGCCGGAACAAAGTGAAGTATAAGTCCAAGTCGCCCGCCTTGGAAAACTCGCCGTTCCGGCGCGGCGTGTGCATCCAGGTGATGACACGCACGCCCAAGAAGCCAAACTCGGCCATGCGCAAGGTGGCCAAGGTGCGCCTCACCAACGGCCACGAGGTCATCGCCTACATCCCGGACGAGGGGCACAATTTGCAGGAACATTCCATCGTGCTCATACGCGGCGGCAAGGTGAAGGATTTGCCCGGCGTGCGTTATCATATCGTGCGCGGGACGCTCGACGCGGCAGGAGTTGAAAAACGCCGCGTGAGCCGCTCCAAATACGGCGTGAAGAGGCCCAAGGAAAAGGCCGCAGCAGCACCCGCCGCGAAATAATTTCCCCGATTCAACGATTTAACCCTTTAACGATTCAAAGAAAAGATGTCACGCAGACGACAAGCAACCAGACGGCCGGCAAGCAAGGACGGAAAATTCCAGAGCGTTCTGGTTTCGCGCCTTGTGAACACCATCATGCAGGGCGGCAAGAAGAACACCGCGCAGCGGATTGTCTATGGCGCGTTTGAAAGCATTTCGGAAAAGAACCCGGCGAGCAACCCGGTTGAGATTTTGCAGCGCGCGGTGGACAACGCCAAGCCGCGCATCGAGACCAAGCCGCGCCGCGTCGGCGGGGCCACCTACCAGGTGCCGCTGGAGATTCCCAGCGACCGCCAGGCCGCGCTCGCGTTGCGCTGGATCGTGGATTTCGCGGATGCCCGCAAAGGCACGCCCATGAAGGCCG
Organism: uncultured Bifidobacteriaceae bacterium; assembly: GCA_964413505.1. GTDB lineage: Bacteria > Verrucomicrobiota > Verrucomicrobiia > Limisphaerales > UBA11358 > UBA11358. The sequence continues at coordinate 1,572 of CAYPTV010000570.1, forward strand.
CGCTCGCGACGGAGATCCTCGAAGCCTATCAGGGGCAGGGGAACGCCATCCGCAAACGCGACGAAGTCCACAAGATGGCCCAGGCCAACAAGGCGTTTGCACATTTCCGCTGGTAGTCTATAATTAAACTCCCGTTGAACCGTTAAATAGTGAATCGTTGAACCTGGGTTCGCGCAGCACGATTTAACGGTTTAATAATTCAACGGGTCAACACCTGTAAAAAAATGAGTGCTGTTTTGGAAAAAGATAAACCTGTCAACGCGCCGGGCCGTCAATACACGATGGAACGCACGCGCAACATCGGCATTGCCGCGCACATTGACGCCGGCAAGACCACCACCACCGAGCGCATTCTTTTTTACACCGGCCTGATCCACAAGATCGGCGACGTGGATGACGGCAACACCGTGACCGACTGGATGGAACAGGAGCGCGAGCGCGGCATCACCATCACCGCGGCGGCCATCACGTGCTTTTGGAATCCGACATACAAACCGCGAGCGGCTGACGGAAAACCTTTGCACGAAAATTTGTATCGCTTCAACATCATTGACACTCCCGGGCACATTGATTTTACGGCCGAGGTCGAGCGTTCGCTGCGCGTGCTTGACGGCGCGGTGGTGGTTTTCGACGGCGTGGCCGGCGTGGAGCCGCAGTC
>CAYPTV010000571.1:0-2224 GCA_964413505.1 uncultured Bifidobacteriaceae bacterium
TCGAGGCCGAAGTGGCGCGCATCGAAGGGTTGTTCGCCGACCCGGAATTTTTCCGTAAGCACGCGGCTCAGGTGAACCGGCTCACCGATGAATTGGAATCGGCGAAGAAAAATGTCACGCAGCTTTATTCCCGCTGGGAGGAGCTGGAGGCGGTGCGCTCGGCTTCGACGGATGCAAAGGCTGGTTGATGCGATGCGCCTTGAGTTCGGCGTAGATGGATTTGGCAAGATCGGATTTCGCAAAACCGACCGCCTTCGCACCTTTGATTTTGAACAGCCGTTCAAAATCCGCCGCCGTGTAATGCTGCACCACTGGATAATGTTCGAAGCTGGCCAGCACTTCCTCGCGGTGGTTGGCGATGATGTCCGTGGCGATCAAAACAAAATGCAGACGGCTTTTGCTCCGGCGCAGCGCTTCGCGCCCGATCAGCAGAAGCTTTGATTGCACCGCCAGGTCGAATAATTGTTCGACCAGCGGGGTTGGAACATCCCCGCTCATCACGCCACCTTCGCCTTGACCTTGTGGCCCTTGATTTCCGCGCGGTTCAGTTTGGCGATGATGCCGTTGGCATGTTCGCTCGCAACGTCCACAAATGAATGCCGCTCGCGCACGTCCACGGTGCCGACAACTTTTCCGGGCAGGCCGGTTTCGCCGGCAACCGTGTTCACAAAATCTATGGGCTTGACGCCTTGCGCTTCGCCGATGCTGATCCAAAGCCGCGTCTGGTCGGGCGGCGTGGCCCGGCTGGCTTTTGGTTTTGGCGCGGCTGCCGGCGCGGGCTTCGGCTTGATGAACAATTTTGACGCGGGCTTCGTTTCGGGAGCTTTGACCGAGGCCAGAATTTCGGCGTCAGAAAAAGTTTTTACCGCTTCCGCCGGATTTTCGGCGGGCGGCATGGTTTCCACCGGAGGAATATTTTTTTTTGCCATGGGCGCAGGCGCGGCTTTCCACGGCGCGGTTCTGGATTTTGGTTGCGCGGAAAATTTTGATTCGGTGCGTGGCGGACGGTCTTCAAACCGGCGCGGGCGCTCGTCGCGGCGGTTGTCGAAATTTGGACGACGGTCGTCGCGTTGCGGCGCGCGATCATCGCGGTCGCGGAACGACGGACGCTCCTCGCGCTCCGGGCGTTCATATTCCTCGGTTTTAGCCGGCTTGGCGGCAGCACCTTCGCCGTGTTGCAACAAGTGAATCAAGGCCGAGGCGACATCGGTCGAGGCAAATCCTTCTTCCAACAGACGTTCGATGAGGCGGTCGTGCTTTTGATATTCACCGCTGCTGAGCAGAGCGCGGAGCTTTTCGAGGAACACATTCGCACGGGCTTCATGGACTTCGTCGGCTGTCGGAATTTTCCCGCGCTGAATCCGCATGTTCGTGAAGCGCTCGATGTTGCGGATCTGAAAAACTTCACGTCCGGCGGCGAATGAAATCGCCCGACCGCTGCGCCCGGCGCGACCGGTGCGCCCGATGCGATGCACATAATCCTCCGCGTCGTAAGGCAGGTCATAGTTGAAAACCACCTGCACGTCGTCAACGTCAATGCCGCGCGCCGCGATGTCCGTGGCCACGAGAAATTCGAGGCCGGACTTGCGGAACTTGCCCATCACGCGGTCGCGCTGCGCCTGCGTCATGTCGCCGTGCAACCGGTCGGCCATGTAGCCCTGGGCCTCGAGATGGTCCACCAGGTCGTCCACCATGCGCTTGGTGTTGCAGAAAATGATTCCCAGCTTGAGATCGTGGATGTCAATCAGCCGCGTGAGCAAATCCACCTTGAACCGGCGGTCCACCTCGTAATAAACCTGCTCGACGGTCGGCACGGTCATCGCCTTCTGCTCGACTTTGACATTCTGCGGGTCGCGCGAATATTTTTCGATGAGGTCGCGGATAGGACGCGGCATCGTGGCGGAAAAGAAAACCGTCTGCCGCTCCTTCGGCGCATCCTTCAAAATGGTTTCAATGTCGTCGCGAAAACCCATGTTGAGCATCACGTCCGCCTCGTCAAGGATGACCATTTTGATTTTATCGAGGCGGATCGTGCCGCGCCGCATGTGATCCATCACGCGGCCCGGCGTGCCGATGACGATCTGCGCGCCCTGCCGCAGGCCGAGAAACTGCCGCTCATAAGATTGCCCGCCGTAAATCGGCAGCGACGTGATGCCGCGCTTGAAAAGAGCGAGCTTGTGAAATTCCTCGGCCACCTGCACGGCCAGCTCGCGCGTCGGGCAAA
>CAYPTV010000572.1:0-2223 GCA_964413505.1 uncultured Bifidobacteriaceae bacterium
CCCAGTTCGAGCCTTCGGCGAGTTCGCCATCGCCCAGCAAGGTGAAGACGCGATACGGCGCGGAATCCATCTTTGCGGCGAGCGCCATGCCGATGCAGATGGGCAAACCGTGACCAAGCGCGCCAGTGTTCATCTCGATGCCGGGAATGTGCCGCGTCGGATGGCCGACGAAATGGGATTTGTAGTGGCAGATCGTTTTCAATTCCAATTCGGGGAAAAATCCGCGATCCCCGAGCACCGCATAAAGCGCCTCGACCGAATGGCCTTTGCTCTGGACGTAACGGTCGCGCGCCGGGCTGGAAAAATTTTCCGGCGACACGTTGAGAATGCGATTGTAAAGCACGTTCAAAATGTCGAGGCACGACAAACTGCCGCCGGTATGTCCCGCGCCCGCGTCAAAAATCGCTTTAAGCGTTTTCTGGCGCAGGTGAATGGATTTCAGCGCAAGATCGCGGTCAGATAAAACTGGTCTTGCCATAATCAATTTTGCGACGGCGCGGTTGCCGAACGTGTCGAGTTTGTCGTTCGTCAGTTCGCCTTCGCCGACATAAGTGCGGATTTTTCCATCGGCATCAGCGGTCGTGATGCGGCCAAAGGTCAGCGGCCCGCCAGGCGTGCGGCCATCGAGCGCGCCATAAGTGTTTTCCACGCCGAGAATGCTGCCGAGAATCGGCGCCGTGGAAATCTTGATGTCGGGCAAAAATGATTTCGCCCAGTTGCCGCAATGGAACAGCACGCATTTGTCGTCATCCTCCGCGTAATTGTTGTTCCAGTCCACGAGCGCGGCGGGCGTGCCGCCGGCGAGTTGCATCGCATACATCGTGAGCACGCCGGTGACATCCACTTCGCAGGCGCTCGGCAGAAATTTCTCGCTCATCATGCTCATCAACGTGCAGACGTTGCAGCCGAAATTTTGCTGGACGGAAGTCCAGCACTGGATCGCCGTGGCATCAATCGCGTTGGCGTCCATCCATTCGCCAAGAATTACGCCAAGTTTGGCCATCTGCAAGAGCTTCTCCGGCGGCACGCCCGGCGCAGGCGCGTAGCCAGTGATTTCCGCCAATTTATTTTTAACGGCGATTGCGTTTGCATCCAATTTTTCCGCGTTGCCCAAAAATTCCGAAAGGTCAATGGTCGTGACACTGATGCCGTGTCGTTCGAGGATTTTTTCCGAGTAACGAACCGTGTTAAACGCGCCGGGCCGCGCGCCCACTGCACCGAGACGAACACCACGAACGCCATTCACGACACGGCAAACGCCGAGAAACTTTTGCAAGTCCACTCCAAAGCTTGCGGAAGACGGATGACAAACGTGTTTGTCCGTGAGCGAAAACTTAATTCCGGCCTGGACAAGATTATTGGCGGCGGAAATTTTCCCGCAGAAGGAATCACGACGGCGCGCGGGCGAAAGCTTGTTCAAATCGTCAGGATAGCCTTGGATCAAAACCGGCACGTTAAGCTTGGACATTTTCAGCGTGTCAGCCACACCTTTTTCATCGCCGAAATTCGGCAGGCAGACCAGCACGCCGTCAATTTCGCCCGCATGTTTGCGGAAAAGCTCGGCGCATTTTCTGGCGTCCGCGTGGGTTTCCACGCCGCCGAGCTTGGAATCGCTTTCGCCAAGTTGAATTACTTTGATGCCGAGATTTTCAAATACCTTCGCTATGTCCGCGCGAGCTTCGGCGACAAGCTGGTCAGGAAAGAAATCGCGATTGCCGTAAATGACGCCCAGCACCGGAGTTTTCAAAGTGAGTGATTTCATGGAGGTTTATTTCAAATTCATTTTTTATCGGCGGCGGAATTTGTCTCGGCCATTTCGGAAACAAGCTGGAAAAATTCGCGTTTGCGCTCGCTGTCAATCGTCCAATCAGCCGGCACGCTCTGAAAACCTTCGTTGAAATTGTCGCCTTTGCGCCGGTAATCAAAATATCCCCACGACGCGTGCTCGCCCACGGCAGCCACAAAATTATTCGTCGGCTGGTCGAAATTGTAATTGTCGTCTTCATTGAAAACAACAGGCTTTGGCTTTTCACACATCGCACGGATTTTGCCAACCGAGTCAGTGATGCGCGCCGGATTTTTAACGCCATTGCCGTGAACCAGAATGAAATCGGCGTTTGTCACCACATTTTCCGTTGGCAACGGTCCGCTGTAGCTTGTGCTGGCAAGCAAATGAAAGCCGTTGCGATCAGTGTTGCGCACGCGCGCGACGAGTTCATGCAC
>CAYPTV010000573.1:0-2221 GCA_964413505.1 uncultured Bifidobacteriaceae bacterium
CCGATCATCGGGTAATTCTGTCCGACCGTCGGGCAATTCTGTCCGATCATCGGGCAATTCTGTCCGATCATCGGGTAATTCTGTCCGACCGTCGGGCAATTCTGTCCGATCATCGGGCGGTGCCGCCCAACCATCGGGCAAAACTGTCCGAACCTCCCGCTTTGGCTCCCAAACCTATGGATAAATGGCTAAATACCAGATAAATATGTGGGATTATGCACATAACAGATAATCCGGTAGGGCGCGTCACTCCGTGCGCGCCGCCTGTTGTCAATCCACGCGTCCGGCGGGCAGGGGACTGCCCGCCCTACCAGTTTTGCCCAATTATATGTCAACTACATAATCTCTTAAATATGTCAAATTAAGACTTTTTGGCACGAGCCGATGAAGGGTGCGCCCGGCAATTGACCGTCTTCCGCGACAATAAGGTCTTTCTTACGGGATCAGGCCGGGTTGGGGGATGGCGCAGGCCTGGATTGACAACTGGCGCGTGAGTGATTTCAGCCCTTTACGGGGCTGGCGGCGGTGATGATTTTCATCGCCTCCGCCGTCAGCGCGGTGATTTTATCCCACGCTTTTTCCGCGACGAGCTTGCGCTCGGCCATCCACGAGCCGCCGATGGCCGCGACCTGCGGAACGGCCAGATAATTCGGCAGCGTCGCCGCCGTGATGCCGCCGGTCGGAATGAATTTCACGCCGGTGTGGCCGAACGGCCCGGCCAAGGCTTTCAGGGCGTTCACCCCGCCGAACGTTTCCGCCGGGAAAAATTTCAGATGCTTCCAGCCGAGTTCGAGCGCGCGCATGATTTCGCCGGGCGTGATGACGCCGGGGAACAGCGGGAAATTATTTTCATGCGCCGCCTTGGACACGGCTTCGCTCAATCCGGGCGATACGCCGAACTGCGCGCCCGCGCCGACGGCCTGTTTCACCTGTTCCGCCGTCAGCAAAGTTCCCGCGCCGACGGTGATTTGCGGAACGCCTTTGCGGATGCGCGCGATGGAGTCCGCCGCGCCGGCGGTGCGGAAGGTGACTTCTATGGAGTTCAATCCGCCGGCGAGCAGCGCCCCGGCCAGAGGAACCGCGTCGTCCGCCTTGTCAATGACCGCCACGCAGATGAGCCGCTGTTTGAGAAAGGATTCTGTGTTCATAAGATTTGTCCGCGCATGATACAAAGTTTCAGCGGCGAGTGAACTTGAAATTGAAACGCAATTTTTGCTTTGGAACGCCGAGGAAACTTAACGCGACACTTCCAAAATCTTTTCAAGAATCTGCCGGATGTCGTCGTTGTGCTGCTGTGAGGCGATGCCGAAGGCGTGGACGATGTCGAGGATGAACGCGGCGTTGTCGGCATTGAAATCGTAATAGACGGTCTCCTTCGGCCGGGCCGGGCCGGGCTGGCGCACGTTTCCCTTCATGTCCAGAACCTGGTTCATGGGCAGGCAGACATAGACCATCGCCTGAAAGCCGACGGCGCGCTGCTTCTGCTTCAACTGGATCTGCACCGAGCCGTGCGGCGTGGTTTTGATGAACTCCGGCAACCGCTGGATGGAACCCTGAAATCCGTTCGCGGCGATGTTGGTGGACGTTTCAACCTGCATGGGCTGGTTTTCCTCAAACTCGGACGGCTGGATTTTTTTCAACGCTTCAATCTCGCGGGCCAGGTCGTTGGTCGAAAGAACGCCAATCTGCACCGCATCGAAGATGATCCTGGAAAGTTCGTGGCCGTATTTCGTCTCGCCGTTGCGGGTGAATTTGATTTCAGGGACTACGGTGGGGCTGTTGGTGTCGGGAATGTCGTAGCCAATCTGCCATTCGATGTAAAATTTGTCGCCGAGCAGGGTCTTGGTCGGCGCAACGGGGATGCCGATGCTGCTGAAGGCCTTTTCCTTCACGCGGACTTTCCCCGTCAAATAGGTCAGCGGCAGGCGGACGCGGACGGATCCGAAGTTCTCGGAGACAAGCACCTGCCTGTAATCCACATCGGCGCAATGCGCGCGAAATGTGAAACAAATAATAACAAAGACCGCAATCAACCACAGATGGACACGGATAAACACGGATGTCGGAAATTTCATATTCATATCAGTGTTCATCAGTGTCCATCCGTGGTTAAATCATTTTTCCGGCTTCACGATGGACACTACGAACGCATCCGGCTTCAGATACTTTTGCGCGGCGGCCTTGACCTGTTCCAGCGTGACGGCCTCGTATTTGGCGTCGT
>CAYPTV010000574.1:0-2219 GCA_964413505.1 uncultured Bifidobacteriaceae bacterium
TTTCTCTGCACGCCCGACGGAATGCCGATGGTATGGATGGGCAGGCTGCGCGGGCATCGCGAAATGAGCCGCGTCTATGGGCCGGACCTGATGCTGGAAGTCTGCGCGTGGAGCGAAAAAAATCCGTGCCGCCACTTTTTCTACGGCGGCGTGCCGGGCGTGGCGGAAATGCTCGCGGAAAAATTGAAGGCGAAATTTCCGAAACTGGAAGTCGTCGGGACTTATACACCGCCGTTTCGCCCGTTGAACCCGGAAGAAGAAAAAGAATTGCAGGAAATGGTTCGCTCGGCGAAGCCGGACATCCTGTGGGTGGGCTTGAGCACGCCGAAGCAGGAAAAGTTCATGGCGGAATTTTTGCCGAAGCTGGACGCGACGCTGATGATTGGCGTGGGCGCGGCGTTTGATTTCCACAGCGGGCGCGTGAAGCAGGCGCCGCGCTGGATGCAGCGCAGCGGGCTGGAATGGTTTTACCGGCTGTGCAGCGAGCCGCGCCGGCTGGCCAAGCGCTATTTCACAAACAACCCGCTCTTCGTCCTGAAAACTCTCGGCCAGCTTTGCGGCTTGAAGAAATATCTGTTGGAATAGCCTTCCGGCAAAACCTTTTTGCGACCGGGCGAAACCATTTTGCCGTCCTGCAAATTCATTTTGCACGAGCCAAAATCCACCATTTTTGGCAATAAACAGGGTTTTTTGAATGGTGCTGAAGCTGTTTTGACCGCCAATTCTAACGAAACAGGCTGAAAATGAGAGATTTAAGCCAAAAACCGACTTTTTGACCCTTTTTGGACCGCTACCTGTCACGCTGCCGCCAAAACGCTATTTCAAAAACAACCCGCTCTTCGCGCTGAAAATCGCCGGACAACTGTGCGGCTTGAAAAAACATCCGATGGAGTGAATTGCATTATGGCAATGTGTGAATCGGGCCACCAACCGAACAAGTTGGTTTCTTGCCAACTTTTCCGATTGTATAAGTGCCGCCTGCCGGACATTTTGGAATATTTCCACTTGAATCAAGTTTGATGTAAGATTTTATGTTGTTTTCCGTAACAATAACACCATTAGATTTTCCATTTTCCAATGCCCATTCATTTTTGGCTGCATCAATTTGGCGCAAATTGTTAATGCAAGCATTGGCTGGATTTGTTCCGCTGTGGTATCCAATTTGGTTGTAGTTGGAAATTATAGCAGCCAAGAAAGCTAAAATGAATCCAAACAAAAGACAAAGAACTCCCCATTTAATTATAAGTTTCAATATGGGTAGATTTTTTTGGTTTGCTCATTCAATTGAATCAACACCGTTTTAACAATTCCGTTGCGAAAGAAATTAAGCCGCGCGGTTTTTGACAACCGCATCCGGCGGCAGGCGCAAATCGTCCGCCGCGCCTTTGCGCGTCGGCAGCCATTCGAGGATGCGGCTGATGGCGAGCTGCACGGCTTCGTCGGAACTGCGCGGCAGATTGTATCCGGCCTTGCGGATTTTGGACGAGTCCATTCGCGATTGCGCCACGTCGCCCGGCCAGCCGCCGGCGGTGGTGCCGTAAATGATTTTCGTCCGGCCTTTGAAGCCCAGTTGCAAAACCAGTTCCTCGGCCATGAATCGCACGGAAGTGGCACCGTCGGGCGCAATGTTGAAGACATCGAATTTGGACGGCGGCAGTTCCAGGCATTTCTGCCCCGCAAACCGCAGCGCGCAGACGAGGTCGCGGACATAGACGTAGGGCTTGGCCTGAAGGCCGTTGCCGAGGACCTTGAGTTCGGCGGATTTCTTGGCGAGCTGCTTGATGAAATCGTAAAACGCGCCGTGCGTCGTCCGTTCGCCGACGATGTTTCCGAAGCGCAAAATGATTCCGCGCAAACCGAACGTGGCGCAGAACGCGGAGATGAGCGATTCGGCGGCAACTTTGCCCGCGCCATATAAACTGATCGGCAATGCGGGTCCAAGGTTTTCATGCGTGACGGTCGTGCCGACGTCGCCATAAACCGTTCCGGAACTGGAAAGGATGATTTGCGGGACGGAATTGCGCCGCATGGCTTCGAGGACATTGTAGGTGACGATGGTTTCCTGTTCGAGATCGAGCCTGGTGTTTTTGATTCCCCAGCGCGCGTCGGGATTCGCGGCGAGGTGGAATACCTGTCCGACGCCGGCGAAGTGCGGCGCGGCCTTTTCCAGATCGAGCAGATCAAGCTGGATGATTTTCAGGCGCGGATCGTTTTTGTGC
>CAYPTV010000575.1:0-2212 GCA_964413505.1 uncultured Bifidobacteriaceae bacterium
CCAAAGGCAATGGCACGAAAACCACCAGCCAGACAAACATCACCCTCAAGCGCGGATGGCCATTCAGGAAATGGCGTTCCACCAGGATGCCGACCGCTTGCAGGAGAAAATAAACCATCATCGTGCCGAAGAGCACTCTGCCCGTGGCACAGTAAAGCGGGACGTTAAATACGCATTCGTGCAAGAGACCGGAAGCCGCAAAGACCAGGAACAGCGCGCACCGGGGGCGACGGCGCAAGCGGCCGAAGATGACATAGCGAAACCAGTCGCGGGCCCAAAGATTCCATCGGTTACCCCAAAAATCCGCAATGCTCCGCGCCGACCACGGACGGCAATGTAGTGCGGGAAGCTGGTTGCCGCCGGGCAGCAGGAACAGGTTCGTCATGGCCACGAACGATTCTCCGACCAGAAGCAGAGATGGCACGGCCAGATAGTTCAGGAGAATTCCGTGAATTTGAAAACCGCGGACCAGTTGCCAATAGACCCAATAATTCAACAACCCAGCGGCAAACAGCATCAGGATTCGCAGCATCACCGGCCCGGCACCAGTTGCCCGTTGAGCACGCAAGACCGAGTCGGGCGAAAACAGCACCCACGACAGGGCTCTTCGCTCTATTTCGCGTTTGGCCGGCAGCAGCAGCGCCACCAGCTTCATCACGAATGCCATCACCAACAGCGCGAGCAGGAAAAACCCGGTCATCTGCCAGTTGGGATTGTTCGGCAACATCATCCGCTGAGGAAATTACCTGAGCGGCGCGCTTGCATCCAGCCCAAGGTGGCGCGTGGTGGCCGTCTGCAAAGACCATCCCGCGCGGGATGGAGATTGCGAAAAAATTCGGGCTGGAATTCCTGCCGCCGCCCGGCGCGTGAAAGCCCCAGCGGGGCGACATCTTTGTAGTTGAAAAATCGAAAATAAATTCAAGCTCCGTCAGGAGCGACATGGTGGCCGTCCGCAAGGACTATGCAGCCCCGACGGGGCTGGAGAATTTTTTGGACGGAAGTTCTACAAAGATTTCGCTCCTGACGGAGCTAAAGCCAAGCGCGCCTTTGCCGCGATGACGGAAATGGGCAAGATTGACATCGCCAAAATCGAGGCCGCACGGTGGGGCTAATGGGAAAGAGGGCGCGAGGCTTTTGGACGAAAATTTTCCGGCCAATCCCAACGGGATTCCCAGATGCCGCTCCGACGGTGCTGCGTCCGCGTGAGTGTTAGCTTGCGAATTATACCTGCGCCAAAACCGAAGTGATTCTTTGCTGTAAACCATTTGTCCAAGCAGCGCGAAAATCCAATGATGCGACCAATGCTCCTTCCAAGCGATCTTCAAGCCCCGAAGGCAACTGACGCCCCGCAGCTAGGCGCTTCGCATCGTGCGCGAGAAAACTAAAATACCATTTCCCGTTAAAAATCTGATCAATCGTATCAGCCGCCAAGGATGCTCGGACTCGCATCAATTCTTTGGCATACGCAGCATTTACCTCTGCAAGACATTTGCCGGTTCTATTTGAAACAGTGGCTAGGAGCGCTGCGACTTTTGCAGCATCAAGTGGCGAATACGGTCCGGCATGAAATAAAGACAGCACACCGAAATTGGGCAAACCCGGTGTTCTGAATTTCGCCGTCATGATACAAAAAGCAACCCACTCTTCCCACGACCGTGCTGCTCGCTGTATCCACTGCTGATTTGTGTGCATTACTCCAAGGCTTTGGCAATCGAGACAAGCTCCACAGGTCAGCGTTTTGGCTAAATCGCCGTGTCGAAACAAATAGTTTTCCACGCAGTAAACAGGCGTCTCTGTCGAGCTGGCGGCTGCTTTGTGGTCCGGTCGATTGAATATCGGAATTGCTTTTTATAATGCAAAGATTCGATGACGACCTCCGCTTTTGTGAACGTTGCGTTCGCAAGAGGAGCGGTGTCAGTGCTCAAAGCGGAGTGCAAAATTTTAAGGAGCGATGTTTTACCAGAACCGTTGAGACCAAAGAAAATATTGATGTCGCGGTTCAGTTTGTGACCAAAGCCTTTTTTTCCGGCTAGGCCTTCAACGTAGAATTCAATTACATGGGACATATGGATATATTTTTGATGTTACTTGATTGCTCGGAAAAGCGAATCAATTTTCACCTTCACCGCCTCATCCATCTTGATGAGCGGAGGCCAGGCGCGTTTGAAACCTTCGCCGGGAATTTTCTTCGTCGCGTCAAAACCCATTTTGC
>CAYPTV010000576.1:0-2209 GCA_964413505.1 uncultured Bifidobacteriaceae bacterium
GACGAAGGTGATGCGGAAATCGGCGTTCGTCAGGAAAAAAACATCCGGCGTGGCGTCAATGGCCGTGACCAGCCGGTTGACGTGCGATTCCAGCCGCATCCGCCGGGCGACATCCTTGAAGGTGAGGAGCGTGTGGTTTTTATCCAGCGGCACCAGCTCCAGATCCGCCATTCCACTTTGCCTGCCGCCGGCCAGGATGCCGACGGAATGAAGCGTGTCAGAACGGGCGTTTGCATGTCGCAGGGTCTCTCGCAGCTTTGAAGCGGCGGGAGAAAGCAGAACCTCAAAAATGGAAAAATGCTCCTCGGCCGCCGACCGGTCAAGCTTGAGCAGGCGCGAGGCCTTGGGATTGATTTTGACGACCAATCCGTCCGAGCGGCAGACGACCTGTGCGTCCTCGGAGGACTCGAAAAAGCTGCGCCACCACAGCTCCAGATATGGACGTGATTCAAGGAGTCCTTCGCCCGACTGGTCTGGAATGGCCGCAGGGGTTAGCATGATTCAACAATAGACAACCAACGACTTGTCAATCGGCTGAATCCGGTCGTGGTTAAGAAGTTTTTCAATGTAGGAAAAGTTCAACTGCTGGCCTTCCGGCGCAAGCAGCAGTCCGTTCGGCCCGCAAATGCCGCGCGCCAGCACCATGCCGGGCCGGAGTTCGGATAGCTGAACCTGCCGTTCCTTGCGCTGCGAATGAGACAGAGGCAAGGCGCGCAAAAAAATCCGGATCGCGTCCGCATCAAACGCGGTGTTGGCCTGCATTTTTATTTCCTCCACAGCGTCATCCTGAACCAGCTTGCTGGAGACGAACGCCACGGCCACGGCCAGCAACCGTCCCAGCCATGGAATTTTGTCGCCGGCCAGCCTGTCGGGATAACCGCCGCCGTCCACCCGCTCGTGATGCGCGCGAATGAGAACGCCCACCTGCTCCATGCCGCTGCCGAATGCCGACAATTCCTGGCCGAGCACCGGATGCTGTTCGACGAGCGCTCTCTCGGCACCGGTGAGAGCCGCCGGATTTTCCAGCCAGCGCCGGATCAATGAACGCGGCGTGCCGACCAGGCCGATGTCATGGAGCAGCGCGGCATATTCCAAAGCGCGGCGGTCTTCGCCGGAAATGTCGAGCAATTGCGCCATGGGGCGGCACAGTTGCGCCACGCGCCGCCCCTGGTTGCCCAGCGTGGGATAAAACGTCTGCGCGGCGTGCAGGGAAAGCTCCATGGAACGAAGCAGATTTTGCTCGAGCGTCTGGTTCATCTGCACGAGCTGCTGGTTCTGACGTGCGACGAGCTTCACCTGTTCTTCCAGCGACTGGTTTAATTCGAGAAGCTGGCCGTTCATCGTCTGCGTGGCGGTTTGCAGGCGCAGGTTTTGCTGGATCAGCTCGTGGCGCTGGACCGCGTTCTTGATGGCCACCAGCAATTCCTCGCGCAGCCACGGCTTGACGATGAACCGGTAGATTTCGCCCTTGTTGATCGCGTCAATGACGGTGTCCAGGCTGATCACCGCCGCGATGAGGATGCGCGTTGCGCCGGGCTGTATCTGCCTTGCCTGATCCAGCAATTCCAGACCGCTGATGAGCGGCATCCGCTGGTCGGCGATGACGACCGCAAATGGATTTTTCCGCAACTCCTCCAGCGCGAAGGCCGGCTGGGTGGTGGCAACCACCTCATAATTCTGGCGGCGGAGCGTGTCGCGCAGGGCGGACAGGACAATTTCCTCATCGTCCACCACCAAAATGCGGTTCGACGCGGCTGACTGCAGATTGTTTGCGCCACTTTCCGACATATCCTCGAATGACGCCCGCCAGGAGTCTCCGGCTTCCGGACAGAGACGCGCGCTGACAGGGCAAACCCTGCTACACATATCGGCAGGGTCGGAAATTACTTGAGAGTTTTTTTAAGATTCCGTCGCGTCTAGGAAAATGAATTCCACCTGGAAGAATTGGGCTGCGTGTAACTCCGCTGGATGCGCCGCAAAGCAAGGCTGGCCTGCTCCAATTTCGCCAGTTCCTCCTGGGCAAGGCGCTGGCGGGCGTCAATCAGGGAACGGTTGCGGCATTCGAGTTCAATCAACGAATGAATCACCGCGTTCAAATTGTTTTCCATCACCTCGGCATCCAGTCCCAGAGTTTTCCATTCATGATGGGCGGCCTCGGTCTGGCGGATGATGCGCGGCTGAAGCTGGCGCAAGACGTTCTGGCAGTCGA
>CAYPTV010000577.1:0-1380 GCA_964413505.1 uncultured Bifidobacteriaceae bacterium
AATACAGCGTGGAAGGCGCCGCGCCGGTGAGCGGCGGCTTCTTTTCCTCCACGCGCAACATCGCGATCCCCAACCTGGGGGCCGGCAAGATGCACGCCGTGCAGGCCCGCGCCCTGGGCGGCGGCAACACGGCCAGCGACTGGAGCCCGCCCGTCTCCGCCATGTGCACGTGAACCGGCAAGCCCGACAGGGCAGGTAAAAAATCCCACGGGGATTTCATCAATCAGCCCGGCGTTGGGAAACCGCGCCGGGTTTTTGATGGACAAAAATCGAAAAACGTGGAAAAGCTGGATTATGGGATTCACAAACAACAAGGCTAAAACAGGTAGGGCGGGCAGTCCCCTGCCCGCCGAACGCATGGGTTGGCAACAGACGGCGCGCACGGAGTGACGCGCCCTACCAATGTTTGTCCTCTGGATATTCATGTGAAAAAGAACAATTAATTTATGGCGACGCCAATCAATCCCAACGACGGTTTAAGGGCAAACCGGCCATTGCCGCCGGAACTGGCCTTTCTCAAGACCGTTCCCAATCTGAAGGAGATGGATCCGAACGATGCTCTCGACTGGATGTGGCACCAGCATGAATTGATTCGCCAGCACGCCGCGCTGATTCGCGAACATGGCATGGACCCGGATAAATTGATTGCGTTCACGGAACCGTCGTTTCGCGCATTTGAGAAGGCGCAGAAGGCTGTGGAGGACGCGGAGCAGAAGCAGTTTCACAGTTTGGCGGATTTGGCGGATTCGCAATACAATTTGTTCAAGGCCATGGAAGCCGTCGTCAATCCGGCGTATGAAAAGGCGCCGTTCGACCCCGAAGTGCAGGAGATGAAGGAGTATCTGGAAGAATGGCGCAAGCACATGCCCAAGGAATAAACGGACACGACGCCACCTGACCGCGTCACGGCCAGCGACTGGAGCCCGCCCGTCTCCGCCATGTGCACGTGAACCGGGAAGCCCGACAGGTCAGGTAAAAAATCCCAAGTGGATTTCATCAATCAGCCCGGCGTTGGGAAAAAACGCCGGGTTTTTGATTGGCGGAAAACAATAATTGCGGGATACCATGATTTTGATATTTATAACTAAATGAAATCCAGCCGTAATTTTTTCATTCTTTCCTGTGCCTTGGCTGTCTCCTTGTTTGCCAGCGTGCGGATGCAAGCAATGGATCTTTACACTTATGATCTAGATTCGTTGGTTTACATGAGTCCGCAGATTGTTGAAGGCAGATTGGGAGGCACACACCACACAAACAATGTCACAGTCTGGCAATTCAATATTTCAGCCGTTCACGAGGGTGTTTTGAAAGCCGGACAATCCATTGATGTAACTGCACTGGATTTCTATCAGGTCTCGACGAATGGTTTTTGGGAAACCA
>CAYPTV010000577.1:1390-2201 GCA_964413505.1 uncultured Bifidobacteriaceae bacterium
CTCCGCGGCATTCACCACGCTGAACTGTTTCTCAAAGAAGGTGAGCAGTTGTTCCTGTTTTTCGACCGCGCTAGAAACACTTTTCTTTATGATATTCCCACCAACGCTGAAATCTACTGGCCCGCGCCGTCAGGTGTCAGGCTTGTCAACGACGGAAAGGCCATCAACTTTTACCAAGAGGAAAACCCGGGACCATACGTTGCCTCTTTGAATGGCTCGGCCATAAATCTTCCAATACCTACAGTTGTCGAACTGCGCCAACAAATTCATGAAAGCATGGCACGTGTGGAGAAGTGGAGGCCGTTGTTGGAACGGACAGCCACCACCAATGATATCCCTGCTCTCCTTGAAGTCCTTCGTGCGGAAAAAGATATTAGTAAATATGCCACGCGGGGTTCGATTACGGAAAAAGCCTGCAATCATCTTGTTAGCCTGCATGATATTTCCGCACTAACAAACGCCTTGAGCATCAATGGCTCACTATCTCACACTCTATCGTGGGCATTAGGCGGAGGTTTTGACACACCTGCCGGACGAGAATTTATCTGGTCAAAGATTACCGACGAAACTCAATCCATCGATGAAAGAATCAGATGGGCAAATAATTTATCTCAAGCTGGGGAGGGAAAACTCGAAGAACACCAACTCAAACGCATTGCGGAATTTGCGGTTCAAGCCAATCAAGATGAGAAATTGCAGGCCGCTTTGTTAGATAATCTCCGGCAACTGCAAGACTGGTGGCGATTCACACATGGAGGCAACACCCCGGATGCCGACACACAAGCGGGAATCAACGAAGCGACTGCAATTT
>CAYPTV010000578.1:0-2197 GCA_964413505.1 uncultured Bifidobacteriaceae bacterium
GCGGTTCGGTCATGTCTATTTTCTCGCCGGGCGAGGCGGTCTTCATCCACGCTTCAAGCGCCATGACTGTAACCGTGGCGGCATGGGCGATGCACACAAGCCGTGCGGTATTGGCGAAAGCGTCTTTCTCGCTGGCGTCCACCAGCGAAGCCGGGACGAACATGAGCGGACCGTCCGCGCCAATCAGAAAAAGCGTGGGAGCCATTTTCCCGCTGTTGCGCATACAGAATTCCGCGTAATGCGCGGCCTGGGCAAGCAGGTCGTCGAGGGTTTCGAGTTTGTCCGGTTGCACGGGCGACATGGTGATGCGAACGGAACGAAAGGACAAGAATCGGTTCGGGCGTAACGACGCACACGCGGATGTTGCACCATCAAAAGCGGCACAGCCCGTGAACCGACCAGCAAATCGCCTGTCGTCGGCTCAAGTGTTTTTTTGAATTTGAATATTCGATCCAGTATCACAAGAACAATATCATCCCATCACAAACACAATTTACGTTGCGAGGTTAGCTGTTCGGCAAATCTACTTAAGAAGGACCGAACGTGCTTCGCAGCGGGAAAAGAAAACGCCGCCGCAGTAAGTAAAATCAAATTCAACAAACGGGAGCGTTTTTTGGAAACGAACGCCGCTTTTGTTTTGCAATGCAGACGGGTATGCCGGCTGTCTGGTAAAGTAGCTTTTGCTCTTTGCGCACTTCTGTTAATCTCATCGCCAATGACCAAATTCTTCCTGCTTGTGCTTCTAGGTCTGGCCGGTGTCGCGGCTTGGGCTTGGTCATCCGGCCATCGGGTTAAGAAGCAGCTTGCTCAACAAAAGGAGCATGAGGACGCCCGGCTGAAAGCCGAAGCCAAAAGGCTGGCTGAAGAAAAAAAGAGCGCGCGTTTGGCTGCAGAAATCAAGGCTCAAGAAGATGCTCGATTGAAGGCCGAAGTCGAAGCAAAGCGGTTGGCCGAAGAACTGCGCTTGGCTGAAGGGAATGCCAAGGCAGAAGCTCAAGCGCGGGAAGATGCTCGGCTAAAAGCCGAAGCCGAAGCCAAGGCCAAATCGGAAGCTCGATTAGCAGCCGAGGCCGAGGCCAAGCGGGTGGCTGAAGAACGTCGTCAAGCGGAAGCTGATGAAAAGACGCGGTTGGCGGCTGAAGAAGAAGCACAACGGCTGAAGGAAGAAACAGCCAAAGACGAGGAGACACCAAACCAACCAGCAGAGGAAGCCAACCCCGAACCCATTCCACCGAGCAAGCCGCGTGATTATCGTCCACTCGCGCCGGTTTCGCCGACCACCCGGCAAGGTGCCGGTCCAACCAGAACCAACCGTCAACCACAGAACGTGTCTCTCGAATTGAGACTGCAAATTGATTTTGGTCGCGATGGCGGAGTGAAGACGCTGGCACTTGTCCCGGAGCGCCGTGATGGAATGCCAAAGCAAATCGAAATTGAAGGATCGCGCCGTAACGAATGGAACGACAACTACTATGATGCAGTTCCGGCTGAAAACCTGGGTGATTGTCTTCAGCATAATGTTGAATGGCGGGGTCGCAGCGGGACGCGGTTCTGGCGCTGGGTTTTGAGTCGTCGAGAGATCCACGTTCTCGCGTCCGGGGATGTGAGCGGTCTTTATCAATTTGGTTCAGTTCCATGCCTGGTGCTTGACGCCGACCATGCGGTGCTTGCCGCAGTATCTTTGCGTGAGGATGTTGAAGCGGCACTTGGCGTTGCCGGATGCTCAAACTTCATGGTTTTGGATGAAACAACGCCCGGCGTGCCGAGTGGTTGGTTGCTTTTCCGCGATGTAAAGCCAACACGAGCCGTTCAGCGGCGCGATGAAGCACATATTTTGAATGCGCTTTGTCCGTTGCGCGACATTATGCCGCATTACGTCGGCGGAATCCGCTTAACGAGACGAACATGGCTTGCGGGTTTCCCACCCCGTATCCATTTCACTGGCGAGCTGGAGGAAAGTTTCAGTGTCATGATTGACGGTCACCCCGCGCAACGCGCGCCCGATGGCGCGTTTGAAGCAACAGGATGGGATGATGTTGGACCGCACGATCTCTGGTATGGAGACGGGCGCGAGACTTTTGCGCTAGAAACAATAGATGAGAATTGGGAGCGGTGGCACGCACACGACTTCGGCACAGGCGCGGCAATTTGTGGCGGCAGTATTCATCACGTTGCTGGCGCACGATGGCAACAAGTG
>CAYPTV010000579.1:0-2188 GCA_964413505.1 uncultured Bifidobacteriaceae bacterium
CCGGGCTGGGCGTGGTTTGCAGCGTGTTGGTGAAGAAATCCTGCATCAACGCCAGCACGCCCGACACTTCCGCCGCCGCCATGCTTGTGCCAGATTCATAACGGTAATACGGACCCAGTTGATCATTTATTCCCTGTAAAACCTGATAATAAGTTCCAAAATCATTTGTCGTCTGAACGTCAACCGTCAGATTGTAGATCAATTGCGCCGCAGTTGGATTGGTGATGGCACAATGCCAGTTCTCATTGGCAGGAACTGCTGGCAAAGAGACGAAAGTGTTTCCCTCAAAAACGGGCGACGCGCTGTTTGGATTGGTCCCCGGCCAGACAAAAATTGGCAAGGCATTCGTGCCAGCCTCGGGATCGGCTTGAATGGTCACGTCCACGGCATTTTTATAAACGAAAAATTCCAGCGGTGGATCGGTCATTGAGCCGGGTCCGACCACATCGGGGAGCGTCGTGATATGGTCGTTCGTCGGATCATAATAGGAGTTTGTGTCCCATTCGCTGGAGCGTGTTGAAACCACAAACGTTCCCGGCGCAACCACGTCCGGCTTGTAACGTCCGTAGGTTCCTTCCGTGCCGATGCCGACGTTGCCCCGGCTCGAATATCCTGCGACCTGATAACTGGTATCGGTCATTTTCAACCAAGGCTGATTATTTGTGTTGCCGGTGGCATCGGTATCTTTGTTTGTAATGTTTCGCAATTGTTCCAGCGCGCCGACCGTGATGACGTCCTTGGCCGTGCCGGGCGATGAAATGGTGTCCGGCGTGCCACTGCCGCCGTCGTCATCGCCGTTGGCCCCGTTGTTGCCGTTATAGCCGTCATTGCCTGCTGCGAAAACAAACAGCACCGGCTGCGAGCCGGTGGTTTCCGACAACGCGTCGCGCACCGCCGCGTCGTAGCTCGCCGCCGCCAGGTCGTAAAATGTGTCGCCGCCGTAGCCCCAACTGTTGTTCGAAATCAGCGCGTTCGTCAGCGCGGGAGTCTCCTGAAAGTAACGGTCGGAGATCGCATACGGGTCGTTGCCGCCGTCAATGCCGCCGACGGAATACAATGTCGCCAGCGGTGCCTTGCCGCGAAAATCCGCGTTTGAAACCGAGCCTTCTGACAAAGCGGCAATGACTCCGCCGACATTCACAGGATTCAAGCTTTTGCTGCCGTTGCCCGCGATGATGCCCGCCACATGCGTGCCGTGGCCGTTGGTGTCTGTCAAACTTTGAGGCGAATCGCCGATGACGCGGCTTGGCGGCACGGTGCCGGGAGACTGCGGGTTTCCGACCAGGCTGAAATCAGGATGCGTCGAGTCAATGCCCGTGTCGTTCACCTCCACGACCACGTTAGAGCCGGTCAATCCTAGATAATTCAAATTAGTGGTCGTGTTCACGGCCACGCCCGTCGTCACGCGCGACAAATCGTTGGCGATTATGCGCGTGTGGCTTGGCTCGACGATCTGCACGCCGGGCAGTTGCGCCAGCGCCGTCCAGTTCTCCGGCGGCTGCACGCGCACGATGGGGCCGAACGGCGAGCTGTCCTGCGACACAATGGTCGCGCCCAGTTTTTCAATCTGCTGGATCGTCGCCGCAGAATTGTCAGCGAACAATCCCAGGTTCAGCACCGCGCCCTCCGGCAACGGCTTCTGGCCGAACGCGAGCAGCGGCGACTGCACCTTGTAATACGGCTCGTAGGGGAGCACAGACTGCGTCAGCGGATTCGCCGCCAGCATGTTTGCGCCGCCCGATGAAATGCGGACGAGATAGGCGTCGTTCGGGATGTAGGAAACAACCTGCGCGCCCGCCGCCGCGAGCATCGCGCGGAACGCGGGGCTGATAGGCCCGTCCGCCTGCACGATGTAGGCGCCGGGATCGCCCTGCGCCTGCAAATTTTTGGGGATGGAAAAATCCAGCTTCGCGCCCGTGTCAATCAGCGCGTTCTCCAGCAGGATGGCGCGGCGGTCGTTCACAAGTTCGCCGATGGTCTTGCCCGTGTTGCTCAGGCGATAGGCGAACGGATCGGATTTTGCCGCCGCAGCGCCGGACCTGGCATTGGCGGAAACCGTCGTCGCGCCCCTGGGATGGAACAGTTGCGGCGCGGTCGAGCCGGGATGAAACACGCCGGCGAACGACGGCGTGGATTGTTTCACCTTCACGCGATGGGCGTGCGACCACAAGAGCCATCCGCCTGCCAT
>CAYPTV010000580.1:0-2184 GCA_964413505.1 uncultured Bifidobacteriaceae bacterium
CGTCACGCTCTTGCCGCGGTTGGGCGTCCAGCCCAGGATGATCGGATTGGCATAGGTGTTAATGCTGTTGGCCACCGTGTTCTGGCCGCCTATCGTGAACACGCCGCTGTTCGTGAAGCCCACGTCGCCGTCCGACACATAGTTCGTCACGTTCGCCCCCATCGTAAGACCGCCGGACGGGTTGGCCGCGTCACCCAGATAAACCGACGCGTTGTAACTGTTGTTCGTTGCGGTCAGCACTCCGGCAGAGTGCGTGTAACCGGCTCCAGTCAACACATTGGTGGCCGCACCCAGGATAAACACGCTCTGGGCCAATCCCGCCCCGGTCGTGTCGTTGATCAGCGCACCGCTGTTGTCCAGCACCAGCGTCCCGTTCACCACGTCATACTTGTAGCCGTCACCGCCATTGACCTTTATTGTCGATCCCTGCAACGTCACCGTCGTGCCGTTGTTGACAAATAAATTTACATTCCCGTTGGAAGTGTTGCTCAAGTTGCCGCTGACGGTCACGTTGCCGCCGCCGTTCATGTTCACGTCGGCACCCCAATTTCCGGCCGTGATGCCATTGATCTTAACGCCGGCAGCGGCCGGCAGCGTGTTGATGTTGAACTGCAAATAAGGCGTGTGCGCCGTGGAGGACGTCAGGGTGACGGCATCCAGGGACAGCGTGTAGGTGCTGTTGCCAGTCACATTGATGGTTTGTGACGAGTTGTTCACAAAGTCCAGCGCGCCCACCAGCGCCAGTGTATTGCCGGTCGCACCGGTCAGGGAATTGACATCAAAGTTCAACGTGTCCGAGGCGTTCTGCAAGACATTGCTCTCCGGCGTGAACGAGACACTGCTGTCCCACCGCAGTTGCAGCGTTGAACCGCTGTTCAGCCCCAGCATGGTGCCGTTGCCAACCGCGTTGGGGTTCGCCAGTTGCAGAATGGCGCCGTTGGTGACGCCTCCGGCAGCATAGAAGTTATTGCCCGAAAGAACCAGGGTTCCGTTGGTAACACTCAACCCGCCGGAGAAGTTGTTGTTGTTTGTCAATATCAGCGTGCCCGCGCCGATTTTAAAATAATTCCCGGTGCCGCCGATGTTGCCGCCGAGCGTAAATGTATTTCCGTTGTCATCCAGCATGGCCGTTACGCCGGAATTGACGTTGATGTTGTTGGTCAGGATCAGTCCCGATGCACCCGATTGCAGCGTGCCGTTGCCAGCGAAACTCACATCGCCCGCGCCCAGCGCATTGTTGTTGCCAACCTGCAAAGTGCCCCCCTCCAAAGTGGTGCCCGTAGCGAACGGTGCCGGGCCGTATGTGTTTGCATTGCCAAGAACCAGCGTGCCTGCGCCCAGAAGCGTCAGCGTCCTGGAGCCGGATGTATTGGCTATAACGCCCGAAATCGTCAGCGAATCGCCGCTGTTGACCACCACGCTGGAATTGTCGTTCAGGCTCACCGCCGTTTGAATCGCATTCGCCGTGCCGCCGCTGACGGTGATGTAAGCTCCTGTGCCTGAATTATCCAGGGTCAGCGTATTGCCGCCGTTCGCAACCACAAACGACTTGGCATTGGTCATTTCCAGATAACCAAGGCTCTCGTTGGCATTCAAGGTGACCGTGCGCAGGACTGAACCGACGCCCAGTTCGGCTGCATCACCAGCACTTCCGGGAACGACCGGGTTCCCGCTCCAGTTGGCCGCTGTTGTCCAACTGCCGTCGGCATCCACATCCCAAACATTCGCCGGGGCATTGGGCGACACTGTCAGTGTTACCGCCCCGCCGCTGGTGGTGATGCTGGAAGTCGTCCCGCTGGCGACGCCGCCGCCCGTGAAGACGGGGGTTGGATTGAACGTTCCCGTGCTGCCGGCAGCCGTGTAATTCATCAGCGTGTAGGTGCCCACCGTCAAGGCCGAGCCGGGAACATTGACCGTGACCGTGTTGTTGTTCAACGTCACCGCGCCGACCGTCAAAGGCGTGGGGCTGCTGCCAGTGGTAAATGTCGCCAGCGCACCCGGCTGCCAGGTCACGCTGCCGGCAATCGCACCGGTGCCTTCAAGCGTTCCACCGCTGCCCACCGTCACTGCGCCCGTGCCAGTGGCCGAGCCGGTTGTGTTGATCACATTCAAGGTCGCTCCGTTGGTGATAAACGTGCCGCCACTATAAGTATTCGCAGCCGAAAGGTTGAGCGTGCCAGTGCC
>CAYPTV010000581.1:0-2182 GCA_964413505.1 uncultured Bifidobacteriaceae bacterium
TGCCGCGGCGGAAATCGTCGTTGTCCATCGCCGGCAGATCGTCGTGGATGAGCGAATAGGTGTGGATGCACTCGACGGCGCAGGCGAGCGGCATGGCGACCGCGTCGCTGCCACCACAAGCTTCCGCCGCGGCCAGCAGAAGGGCAGGGCGCATCCGCTTGCCGCCGGCGAAGAGCGAGTAGCGCATGGCCTTGTGGATGGTGGCGGGCCTGGTCTTCTCGGAAGGAAGGAATTTGTCGAGCGCGGCGTTGACGGCGTCGGTGCGCGAGGCGAGGAACTGGTTCAGGTCGAAAGATTTTGTTGCGGACATGCGCGGATGTTTTAGAAAACGGGTGAAGCCGGCGCAAGCCAGAATCGGAATTATTTGATTGACGGGAGAGGCTTCAGATTTAGTCTTTTGAAAATCACCAACCCGTAAATCTTCATGAAGGCAAAATCAATATCACAAAATAATTATCGTTGCGGCTTCACATTGATCGAACTGCTGGTGGTGATCGCCATCATCGCCATCCTGGCGGCGATGCTGCTGCCGGCGCTGGCGGCAGCCAAGCGCAAGGCTCAAGACATCCAGTGCAGGAGCAATCTCAAACAGATGGATTTGGCATTGTTCATGTATCTGGGCGACTTCACTTCGATTGCCCGCGACGGAACGACCGGCGGAACAGGCAACTGGGTGCCATATCTCGCTTCTGTTCAAAAAGGCGTATGGGGCGCAGCCTACTGTCCTTATGCAACAACCAACAGTCCAGGATTTGCTTTGACCGGCGGAGCCGTAAACGGCACATATAAACTTCCTTGGGTTGGAAATAACGGCCAACTGACCAACACTTGCAGTTACTTTATGAACGGATGGATGTATACAGCTGATGCGGCTGTTACAGGATTTATCGGATCCCAAGCTTCAGCCGTCGGAGCAGGAGGATTATTTCATAAGCAGGACAATATCAAGAACACTTCAGGAACAGTCATGTTTGCAGACGGTGTGTGGGAAGACGGTTGGCCGGATGGAGGACATTCAGCATTAGCGGCTGGGGGCGCTGGGGCAGGAGATACGCCGACGGGGAATTTAGCCACGGGTCTTGGTTCGGGGGCTGGCAACGGGCAGCATATGGAGCGAGTTGAAATCGCGCGCCACGGAATTGCCATCCCGCCAACGGCTGCGTCCACTACCACGCCGTTTCCGGGCGGGGTGAACGTGGGCATCGCGGACGGCCATGTGGAATACGCCAAACTCGACACGTTGTGGTCGGTTTATTATTGGCACGCGTTTTCCGTGCCGCAAAAGCATCCTTGATTTTTTGTCAACGGAGTCGCCAATTGGGATTTATTCCGTTTTTTTCTTGTTGCCTTCGGGCGCGCATCAATTAATCTATGCGGCTCGATTGAATAGAAAAAACATGAACGCTGAACTCTGCAAAAAGGCCAATGAAAAAGTTGGCAACCCGAATGTCCTTGTGAACCTCGTGTCGCGCCGCGTGCGCCAGTTGAATTCCGGGACCGGCGGCCTGAGCCGTCCGCTGATTGACAACGTGGGCAACCTCGGCGCGGCGGACATCGCCCTGCGCGAGATCATCGAGGAAAAGATCGGCTGGGACATGCCGGAGATTGTCGCCCTGACGCGCCCGGTGGCCAAGAAGCGCAAGAAACGTTAATAAATTTCATCCGCAGATTTCGCGGATTTACGCAGATTTAAAAGACCCGCTTGACGGCGGGTTTTCTATTTCAGCTTGCCGTGAGAAATTTTTAATCTGTGAATTCTGCGTGATCTGCGGATAGACTTGATTCATGTCCGACATCGTGACCAACCACAAAGCCCGGCGCGATTACCACATCCTTGAGACGTTCGAGGCTGGCATCGTGCTGCATGGCACGGAGGTCAAGTCGCTGCGCGCGGGCAAGGGACAGATCGCCGACGCCTTCGCGCGCGTGGACAAGGACGAGGTCTGGCTGCACAACGCGCACATTGACGAATACTCGCATGGCAATCTCCAGAACCACGTTCCCAAGGCGCCAAGAAAATTACTGCTCCACAAATCGGAGATCCGGAAATTGTTTGCGCTGATCGCCGTCAAGGGCAACGCGCTGATCCCGCTTTCGTTTTACTGGAAGAATGGAAAAGTGAAGGTGGCGCTCGGCGTCGGCAAGGGCAAGCATGAGTTCGACCGGCGCGACGACATCAAGA
>CAYPTV010000582.1:0-2177 GCA_964413505.1 uncultured Bifidobacteriaceae bacterium
CCTGGCGCTGACGTAGCGCGCCGTGCGGCACAGCCAGCCGGGCAGAATGGTTTTGTCGCCGAGCGAATCCGCCTTGCGCGCGAGGATGATGAACACGGCCTGGGTGATTTCCTCGGCCAGATGCCGTTCGCGCACCTGCCGCAGGGCCACGGAATAGACGAGATTGACGTGGCGCGAAACGAGCGTGGCAAAGGCGGGTTCGGAATGGCTCCGGGAATACTCGCGCAGCAATGTCAGGTCGTCGTTCGGCATTTCATCGGTATATCCCCGCAATCGTCAAAAGCGAACAGATTATTTTGGGGCCGGTTCCCTGGCATCCATTCAGCGCGTTGCGGCGTTGCCCGGCGCGGTTTTGTCCAGCCATTCTTCGCGCGGGGCGGAAGGCACCTTTACAAAATATTTTGTCCATCAATTCATCCAGCCGGGGAAGGTGACGGCAGATGCTGCGCTGGAATCCCAATTCTTGTGCCAGGGCAATTGCCATAAATCCTTGGCGCGGGAATAACGGACGGAGCTGTCGAAGAAAAGGATGTTCACGCCTTTCGCGTGCCGCTCGATGGCGAAATAACGCATGTCGTCGTCATGGTTGCCGAGCCATTCGCCGTTGAAGGCCGGCACCGAATTGGTTTCACGGGGATCACCGCCGCGCCACATCGAATCCAAAAAAAGGGGGGTGCTTGAAGGTTGGGGCACATCGTCTCGCCGCCAGCGATAGTCTTCGGACATGTGTCGGGGATTCCTGTTGTTGCGGTTGTAAACCCAGCCATTGAGCCCGTAGCTGGCGATGAGCGGGCGGGCGGGATTGTTCGGGTCGGGGAGGCGACGAATATCATAGGCGGTCGTCGGGCCGCCCCAATCCACGGCATTGGTGTCGTCGAGGGAGGTGTGGGCTTCCTGCTCACCCGGCCCGCGCCGGTCGGTCGCCTTGGGGCAGAGGAGCAGCGCGGGTTGACGATAACATTCGTTGGTGAACACCAGCACCCAGTTGGCGCGCGAGCCGACCGCTTTTGAAGTTCCGGACATGAACAAATCGTTGTTGTCCCCGGTGTAAACTTTCCAGAGGATGCCCCATTGCCGGAGATTGGAAATGCACGCGGCATTGCGCGCCATGTCCTTGCCTTTGCTCAATGCCGGCAACAGTAACGCTGCCAGGATGGCGATGATGGCGATGACCACCAGCAGTTCCATCAGTGTGAACGCACGGCTACGATTGTGCGCGCTAAAACTCATTGGGCCGCTTCAATAACGCTCCGAAGAGCGGGTTTTGTCCAGCAATATTTCGCCTTTTCGACCACGAACAGCTCAATTGGAATTGTTTGGCAGCCGATAGCGAAAACCGAGCGGGAAGGTTCCGTTTGGCGGAAGGATTTTGTCGATTCGCAATTCGATTCGGTCAGCGTTGGTGGTTTCCTCCATTCCGCGGTCTTTCCCCAATAGCACCGCGCTGGCCGGCAGGCGCCATGTTTCAACCAAATGCGCCTCGGTGACATTGCCCATATTGCCTGACATCTCGAACGCATACTCACCCGCGCCGTTTTTCTTGAGAAAACCCATCACCTTCCCCTCGACGGTATAGGAGATCGTTCCCCCTGGTGGAACTGCCCGGTTCAACGCCACGCAGATTCCGCCCTTGGGCCGTTTGGTGATTTTCATGGGTTTGCCCGATTCATCTGTGGCCTGCCAGGTGACGTCCCCGTCATCGATGCTATCGGTGGCGATCGTCTGGCTGGTGTTGTTCGTGTTTTCGATCGTGTCTTGGATTAGAATCGCGCCATCGGGCTGAACATCGACTGTCAATGTCTGCGTGATGGGCGACAAATCCGTGACCGACTCGTCTGCCGGACGATGCGCCCGCGACACCCTGAGTCCGATGACCGTGGTTGAGGTCGCGGCCAGGATAACCACCGCGCCCGCGATGATTGCCGTTTTTGCTTGGGTCCATGCCATAATTTTCAATGCTCCTTTGATGAGGGTGAGGGTTGAAATGGAGGCCGTCGCGCCTTTGGCAATCGCCACGGCAGTCACCGATTTTGCCAGCAATGCCGGCGCGGCTTGAACGGAATGGGCGGAAATCTGCTCGGCAATTACTGCGGTGGTTGAATCAATCCCACGCTTGGTGAAGAACTTCCGCAGTTTTTCCAGCGCGCGGCTCACGCGCTTCTGTGCCGCGTCCTCGT
>CAYPTV010000583.1:0-2170 GCA_964413505.1 uncultured Bifidobacteriaceae bacterium
ATTCCTTCCAGCCGCTGCCGGAAAGATAGCCGCGCACGATGCATTCGATGGCGAGCGGCTTGGCCTTCTTCACGATCATGCTGCGGCGTTGCAGGTCGGCGAGCTGCGCGGCGGGCAGGCCGGCCAACG
Source organism: uncultured Bifidobacteriaceae bacterium (assembly GCA_964413505.1). Classification (GTDB taxonomy): domain Bacteria; phylum Verrucomicrobiota; class Verrucomicrobiia; order Limisphaerales; family UBA11358; genus UBA11358. The sequence goes on from CAYPTV010000583.1 coordinate 130, forward strand.
CGGGAACGCCGAGCGGTTCATGGGCGTGCCGCAGCAGATGATTCGGCACGAGCGCGGCGAATTTTTCAAACCAGAAATGCGAGATTTGCGTGAGCACCTCGCCCTTGCGCGGAATGCCGTTGGGCATGATGACGTCGAAGGCGGAGATGCGGTCGCTGGCGACGAGCAGGAAGCTCTCGCCGAGGTCAAAGACTTCGCGGACTTTGCCGGAGCGGACTTTTTTGATGCCGGGCAGATCGAGTTGCAAAATAGGTTCGTTCATGGCCGAAAAGTTAAATATCTCCAGACAGAATTAACAGAATTTTTATTTGTGAAAACCTGTTCTCTCTCACTCCGCCTCGCGCGGCGGCATATGTTTGATTTGAAGCGGAATGTTGCCCTGCGACACGTCGTCCAACCGCACGTCCACGGAATACAGGCCCGTCTCGGCGAACTTCAACTGCTGGATGTTCACGATGAAATTGCGCGTGAGAAAATGCACGTCCTCCGGCAGCGTCACCGACACGGGGATTTCGATGGGCGGCATGATGCTCTTGCCGTCGGCGTCAACAAAGTTCAGTTTCAACTTGTGCTCGCCCTCGTCGCCGGACATGAACGTCACGCGCAGCGCGACGGAGCATTGCGGATGCACGGCGGGCAGTTGCGGCGCGAAGATCGTGTCGAACGAACCGAGCAGGTTGAGCTTGCCGCTATCCTCATTCGCGGCATCACAAAGAACGGCCACTTGAATGTTCATGCCAAAATTAAGACACGAATTGCAGGAATTGGCACGAACTTCTTTCTGTCAAAAACTCACAACTTAAAAACTTACTTGTTTGAATTTGTCGTTGTCGTGATTGGAATGGGAGACGCTTTTGGTTTCCAATCGGTATAATCGCTTGGAATTTCAAATTCCGACGGATCAACTGGCTCGACTTTTGCGGAGATAAGAATTGTTGTGCGGCTCTGGTTTTCTACTGTTTCCTCAGTTTTCACCACCATTCCCGGCAACAAACTCAAATCAGGAAACATTCCGCGATCAAAGCCCGAATCATGAAACCGATCAAGATGGAGAAGTTCGCCCTGAATTGCTTTGTAATTTTGGAAGTCCTCGGCCACCCACAAAATTTGCCGGTCTTCGCTGCCGCCAGATGTTTTATTTGTCCAATTGTAAATTTCAGTTTTGTATCCGCCGACAAGCTCGCTTTTTCCGGTGTCCACCGGTTTTGGCGGTGCATAATCATTTCCTGTCGGAAGACCGAAATCCTTCATTGCCTTGGCGATTTGCTCGCTGCTGGTTCTTTGAACAGTTTTTTGCTCCGGCATGACCAAGCAAGAATCGTGGGTTATCAAATCCACAATCTGATACATTTTACCAGTTGCTGTCTTGCCATCCGCGCGCATTTTGTTTCCGTGAATTTTCACGACAACATCATTTGTCCAACCGGGCATGACGCTCTGCTGTTGCAACACCAAATCGGCTCGCCCGGCAAGGCAGGTTGAAATGAAAGCAAACAAGATGAGGATTCGTTTCATGATGAAACAATAATCTTTCACCGCTGGCAAAATAAAAAGTCAAAAGTGGCAACGTCCGCAAAAGCTCCACTTGTTCCCGCACTTTTTTCTGCTACCTTCCGCGCCCCTGTGAGCATCGCAGAAGAAATCCAGCGGCGACGCACGTTCGCCATCATTTCGCATCCCGACGCGGGCAAGACCACGTTGACGGAAAAGCTGCTGCTTTATGGCGGCGCGGTGCAGCTCGCTGGCTCCGTGACCGCGCGCAAAAACCAGCGCGCCACGACTTCCGACTGGATGGAACTGGAAAAAAAGCGCGGCATCTCCATCAGCTCGACTGTGCTGCAATTCGATTACGACGGCTACCACATCAATTTGCTCGACACGCCCGGCCACAAGGATTTTTCCGAGGACACCTACCGCGTGCTCACCGCCGTGGACTCGGTGGTGATGGTGATTGATTCCGCGAAAGGCATCGAGCCGCAGACGCGAAAACTTTTTGAAGTTTGCCGCCAGCGCGGCGTGCCGATTTTCACGTTCATGAACA
>CAYPTV010000584.1:0-2166 GCA_964413505.1 uncultured Bifidobacteriaceae bacterium
CGCGCGGCGAGGCGCATCGCAACGTCTGTTTGATTCCCACTTCCGCGCACGGCACAAATCCCGCCAGCGCCGCGATGGCCGGAATGAAAATCGTCGCCGTCGCCTGCGACCCGAACGGCAACATTGACGTGGCGGATTTGAAATCCAAAGCCGAGGCGCACAAAAACGATCTTTCCTGCCTGATGATTACGTATCCATCCACGCACGGCGTGTTTGAGGAAACCATCCGCGAGATTGCGGAAATCATCCACGCCAATGGCGGCCAAGTTTACATGGACGGCGCGAACATGAACGCGCAAGTCGGCCTGACCTCGCCCGGTTTCATCGGTGCGGACGTGTGTCATCTGAATCTGCACAAGACATTTTGCATTCCGCACGGCGGCGGCGGACCGGGCGTCGGTCCGATTGGCGTGGCGAAACATCTGGTTCACTTTCTGCCGAGCCATCCGGTGTTCACCTCGCGGCTCAAGCAATCTCAAATTTCAAATTTGAAATCTCACATTGGTCCGGTGGCTGCCGCGCCATGGGGCAGCGCGAGCATCCTGCCGATTTCGTGGATGTATATCGCGATGATGGGCGCGGACGGTCTGACCGAAGCGACCAAGTTCGCCATCCTCAACGCGAATTACATCTCCAAGCGGCTCGAGAAGCATTTCCCAACGCTTTACCGCAACCACAACCTCGTCGCGCACGAGTGCATTTTGGATTTGCGCGCGTTCCACGCCACCACCGCCGAGGACGTGGCGAAACGGCTGATGGATTACGGCTTTCACGCGCCGACGCTCTCGTTTCCGGTCGCCGGCACGCTGATGGTGGAACCGACCGAAAGCGAATCGAAATATGAACTCGACCGTTTCTGCGACGCGATGATTTCCATTCACGCGGAAATGACCGCCGTGGAAACCGGTGCGGCGGACGCAAAGAACAATCTGCTCAAGAACGCTCCGCACACGGCGGACCAGATTGCCAGCGACAATTGGAACCGGCCCTATTCGCGTGAACAGGCGGCGTTTCCGGCGAAGGATTTGCACGAATACAAATTCTGGCCGCACGTCAGCCGCGTGGACAATGTCTTTGGCGACCGCAACCCGGTCTGCTCGTGCGCGGGGATGGAGAATTATTCGTAAAATGACAGCATGGCTTTTCGCATCCAACAACTGAGCGATTACGGCACATCCGATCCGATACTAGCGCGCTTGGCGGTGCAATTCGAGAAGTTGATGGAATTTCACAACATTTCAGAGAAGCAACACCGTGAAATTTTTCAGGTGATGCTGATGGATGTTGTGCCTAAAGTTGTTGTCTGTTCACGCATTAAAGAACATTTGATGAAAGAAATTCGCCGCCACCAAAAAAAAATAGATAGATGAAACTGGTCTGGAATTTCAGGCACAAGGACGAGCTTACACGCTTCCTTCGGTCGTAGATCTAAAACACCACATAGAAACTTTTCTCTATAACGCAAAATCAGCGCTTCGTGACTTCACAGTGGTTTTTCAAATTCTATTTTCTAAGGACTTCCAACATGAGGCGCGATACGGCAAGGTTCATAAATGGGCGGAGATGAAATTTTGCTCCAAAGATGCGTTTTCTAAAATGCTAACAGATAATCATTGCTTGCGTTTAGCAACTCTCACTCCTTTTTAGCCGCTTTCAATTCCAGATGCAAGTCGCGCAGTTGTTTCGGCGAAACGGTCGAAGGCGAATCCGTCATCAAGTCGGTGCCTTTCGCCGTCTTCGGGAAGGCAATGACGTCGCGGATGCTGGACGTGCCGCAGAGGATCGCGATCAGCCGGTCGAAGCCGAGGGCGATGCCGCCGTGCGGGGGTGCGCCGTATTTGAACGCGTCGAGCATGTAGCCGAAACGCAGTTTCGTTTCCTCCGGCGGAATGGCGAGCAGTTCCTCGAATATCGTTTTCTGCACATCCGGCTGATGAATACGAATCGAGCCGCCGCCGAGTTCCACGCCGTTGACGACCACGTCGTAATGCTGGCCGCGAACCTTCTTCGGGTCGGTCTTGAGCAGCGGAATGTCTTCGCGCACCGGCGCGGTGAACGGATGATGGCTGGAATACCAGCGGTTCTGTTCGCGGTCGAAACCGAGCAGCGGAAATTCGATGACCCACAAAAAATTGAACTGATCAGCGGGAAACACCAGCCTGCCCT
>CAYPTV010000585.1:0-2164 GCA_964413505.1 uncultured Bifidobacteriaceae bacterium
TCTTCACCCACGCCTTGGCCTGACGCGGAGTTTTCAACTCATCCGACAATTGTTTCTCGCGGATCTCGTGCAGCTTCGCGCCCAGTTCTTTTCCCGGCTTCATTCCGAGCGCAATCAAATCATTTCCCGTGAGCAGCGGCGGACGAATCGCCGGCTGCTTTTTCAATTCTTCCGCCTGCTGGACCAGAAAATCGTAAAGCTCCAGATCGCCGTGCGAGCCGAGGCAGTCCAGCTTGTGCAATTCCAGTTCCAGCGGAAATGTCTCGCGCAACAGCAATCGCCGCAGCGTCGCCTTGCGCATCTGTTTCACGTCCTTGAACTGCATGTGATGCAAAACGCACGCGGCAATTTCATCAATCTGTTTTTTTGGAAAACGAAGCCGGTTCAAAATCGCGCGCGCCATTTCCGCGCCGACTTTCTCGTGGCCGTAGAAATGAATCGCGCCGGTTTGCAAATCTTTTTCCGCCGTCACCGGCTTGGCGATATCGTGCAACAGAACCGTCCACGGCAGCGATTCATGGGCGTCCGCCGGGAGCTTTTCCAGCATCAGGCGGATGTGATTGAACACGCTGCCTTCGGGATGATAATCCGGCGACTGCTCGCAGGAAATTGTCGCCGCCAGTTCCGGCAAAATGTGTTCCAGCAATCCGCTCTCGCGCAGCAAAACCAGCCCCCGCGACGCAGAGTTTGTTTTGGGGAGCACACGCGCCTCGCGTGTTCCGGCGAGTGCCCCGCTCGCCGGTTCGGTGAAATGTCCGACGCGAGGCGCGTCGGACTGCGCCCGAGGCGGGCGCGCTCCCAAATCCAATTGCGATGGACGGAACAACTTCAAAAGCTCGTCGCGAATCCGCTCGGCGCTGATGAGTCCGATCTTCGGCGCGAGCTTCTTCACGGCGGCAAACGTCTTCGGCTCGATCTCAAAACCCAATTGCGCGGCAAAACGGACGGCGCGCAACAAACGCAGATGATCCTCGCCAAAGCGTTCTTCCGGCTTGCCGATTGTCCGGATGATTTTCGCGCGCAGATCTTTTTCGCCGCCGACCCAGTCGTGGATTTTTTTGGTGAGCGGATCGTAAAACAGTCCGTTCACCGTGAAATCGCGGCGCTGCGCGTCGGCCTCGGCGTTGGCAAAGATGATTTTTTCCGGGCGGCGGCCGTCCTGGTAATCCGCCTCGGCGCGGAAGGTGGCGACCTGGAACTGATGTCCGCCTTCGACGACGACCATCACGCCGAATTTGCGCCCGACGGCGACGGTGCGTTTGAAAAGTTTCTCGACCTGTTCCGGCTTGGCGTCCGTGGCGATGTCGAAATCCTGCGGCTCGCGCCCGAGCAGAAAATCGCGCACGCAGCCGCCCACCCAGAACGCGGCGAAGCCTGCCGATTGCAGACGACGAACAATTTCCAAGGCGGGATTCAAGCAGCCACCAAGTCGGCTTCCAGCGGATTTTCCTTTTTGAAGCGGCTCACGCCCAGAACGCTGAACCCGATGACGCGACCGCCGGCGTCCAGCCGTTCCATCACGGCGTCATGCTTGGTGGCCGCCATGTGACCGGCGGCGTCCGAAAACCTCACTTCGAGGAAATCAGCTTCGGCGTCGAACCAGATTTTTACTTTGTCGGCCATAAATCTTCTCCGGCTTTTGGTTTGTCGGTCAGGTAGGCCGTAACCACAAACGCATCGTTCTCCGCATACTTAACCACAACGCAGAGCCATTTGCCACCCGCAATTGTCTGCGCGTAAAATTCGTAGAACAATTTCACCGCTTCGTCCGCGCGCGAACGCCGGACGAATTGCGGCTGCCGCAAAACCCGTTCCACTTCCGCCGCCAAATTTTGCATTTCAGGATGCTCCAGGATATGCGCCCGGCGCTCATCCGTGAACCGCACCTTCCGGCCAAAGCAATCCTGCAACATTTTCATCGTGGTCCGGCACAGTAAAATGGAATTTTATTTCTCATGCCAGATTTTAATGTTCGCGCACGGAGCCGCCGACCCAGAACGCGGCGAAACCGGCCGATTGCAATCGCTGCACAATTTTCGCAGCGTTATTTTTCATTCGTTTCCCCAGATCAATTTCAGGTGCGCGATGCCGCATTTGACGGCTTCGACGGGCAGCGACGGGCTTAATTCAAAAACCTTGATGTGCTCCGGCTTCACGAACGGCT
>CAYPTV010000586.1:0-2164 GCA_964413505.1 uncultured Bifidobacteriaceae bacterium
AAAAACTACCTCAAACTCCTGTATCGCGAGCGCCCAACGCATAAGTTTAGAGCTTTTAGGCGTTGTTTGAGTAAGAAAAGTAATCGGATTATGATCGGAATACAGTGTTACGATATTCCCAAAATCCAATGTTTAAATTTCTGAAGCGCCCAGAGGGCAGAGTATGCCTCTTTCTCTATGGTCGCCCAGTTTTGTTGTGTAGCCGTTAGTTTACTACTGGCAAATGCCACAGGGCGTTCGCTATCACCGTAGGGCTGACTAAGGCATGCCCCCACGCTATAATTGCTGGCGTCAACAAAGATACTAAACGGTTTCGTCATATCGATAATCAGTAATGGATGCTCCACTGCATCGCATAACGCGGCTTTTAAATTATTAAACGCGTCCCTTTCCTTCTGGTGGAAAGGAATCCTATCTGGAATGCGTTTAGCAGTAAGCTCGATTAACGGCCTAGCTATTTCACTGTAGCCAGCAATGTAATCTCGCCAGAACGAAAAAAATCCAAGTATTTGGCGCACTTGTTTCTTCGATTCCGGCTCCTTAAGATTGGTGACGGCCTCATACGCTTTATCCGGATCGACACCGCGCTGGCCTGACCCTACAATATGGCCCACAAACTTAATACTGCTCTTAGCGAATTCGCACTTGCGCAGTCCTAACGTGAATCCTGAGTCACGAATAACTGTTAAATACAAACGTAAGTGATGTAGATGTTCGGTCCACGAGTTTGAATGAACGGCCGAATCGTCAACGTACGTTTTAGTAAATTGGCCTACGGGTTTTAATATCTGCCGCAGAGCACGCACAAACGTGTCTCCACTACCCTTCATGCCAAACGGCGTTCTGCACCACTGGTATACTGAAGTGCCGTGTACGAAAGCGGTTAACCAACGATCTTCGCGTTTTACTAGCAACTGATGATAACCAGAATTAGCATCGAATTTACTAATAACTGTACTACGGCCTACTTCCTGAATAATTTCCGAAATATCCTCTAACACAGTAGCCTGAGAACGGGTATATTTGTTTACATAGCGGAAGTCAATACAAGTCCTAACCGCGCGTTTACCCGACTTATCTTTCGGTTTTAAGACAGCTACAAGAGGTGAAACTTGAGGCGAGTTGCTAAGTTCAATAAATCCAAGTCGCAGCAGTTCGGCAATTTGATTATCGACCTCCAACTTCAAGTTTTCTGGAACTTTGTACGCACGCAATACACGGGGTTTGAATCCCTCAATAAGTGGAACCTCATGTTGAGTAACCGTACATAGCCCTGGTGACTCCGCAAACACAGTAGGAAAGTCATCCAGTAACGTTAATAGTTCTATGCGCTGCTGCGGACTTAAATGCGAAATTTTATCGAACTCGATCTGTTGACTCGGTAAAAGTAACGGACTCCGAAACGAATCGGGATCGGCTACAATAATATCGCCGAAATCGGTATCGGCGTCATAAATGATGGCACACTGATTACATCCCGTAACTTCGTTTGCACAATCCGGGTTAATATACATAACATTATCGCAAGTAACTGTATCCGCGCGCACAAGAAATTTTCGCAACTTATTGGCATGCAAGTGGTGTTCATGACCGTCTAAACTAACAATATACGAATACGGCGATTTAACTTCGACGATTTTAGCGGGACCACGCCACTTAGCAAACATTGAACTAGATGTATCATCTTTTTGCAAAATTAAACATTGTTCGCCTACTATGAAGTGTTTATCACGAGCATGTTTGTTGTAAGTCCGTACGTAACGATTCTGTTCTCGTATGGAATTATCGTCGGCGAAATCAGATGCAACTTGTAATTTATCATGCAGATCAGATAAATATTTATCAGCAGAAACACTAATATCAACGGGCAAAACTCTCTCGCCCGACCAAGTCTGGGAGAGTATGGCGAGCGGACCTCTTGGCAAGTAGCCAAACACCATGAGGTGAGGAGGTAACCCAGTCGTCTGGTTCTTCGTCTCGCGCATACTCCATAGAGCGGCGCCAAGATATGACGTCCATCCGTTCCTGTGTTCACCTGCTAGTTTTACAATTAAATTCTGCAATGATTGGATGCCACGTTCAACTAGAGCGTGACCTTCTGGATGATAACTAGTAGAAAAACGCGGCGTAACACCCAAGCGTTTAAGAAATTCACACATAAGCT
>CAYPTV010000587.1:0-2163 GCA_964413505.1 uncultured Bifidobacteriaceae bacterium
CAGGATTCCATGCGAACCGTCCTTCAAAAATTCATGCCGATGTTCGGCGCGATTCTTCTCGCCGCAAACCTTTCCGCATCCGCCGCGGCCGACTTGAACATTCAGATTACCGCACAGGGCAAACCCATCAGCCCCGATTTGTTCGGCATTTTCTTTGAAGACCTGAACTATGCGGCGGACGGCGGGCTTTATGCGGAGCTGGTGCAGAACGGTTTGTTCGAGTATCAGGCCACCGAGCGGATTGATTGGACGGCGATGACGGCGTGGGAACCGGTGGCGCGCGACGGCGCGACCGGCTCGCTGAAAATCTCGGACGCCGTGCCGGTGCATCCGAACAACCCGCATTACGTCGTCGTGGAAACGAAATCGCCGGGCGGCGGCTTCGGCCTTGCCAACTCCGGCTTCGACGGCATCCCGGTGCAGGCGGGCGGGCAATATGATTTTTCCGTGTTCGGGCGGCAGTTGTTCACCGGCAATCACTGGGGCGGCAACGGCGTGCTGGCCGGTCCGTCGCGCCTCGTGGTTCGACTGGAAACCAGGGAGGGCGCGGTTCTCGGCGAGACGGCCGTGGAGATTTTCGGGCGCGACTGGCAGCGGTTTGCCGCCACCATCATCGTCACCAATTCGGATCCGGCTGCGCGGCTCGTGTTGTTGTCGCAGACGAAAGGCGCGGTGGCGCTGGATGACATTTCGCTGTTTCCGCACGCGACGTTTCGGAATCGCCCGAACGGTTTGCGCGCCGACCTCGCGCAGGCCATCGCGGATATCCATCCGAAGTTCATGCGTTTTCCCGGCGGTTGTCTCGTGCATGGCCACAGTCTCGGCAATATTTATCACTGGAAGGACGGCATCGGGCCGTTGGAACAGAGACGCGGACAGGAAAATCTCTGGGGCTACCACCAATCGCTCGGCCTCGGCTTCTTCGAGTATTTCCAATTTTGCGAGGACATCGGCGCGACGTCGCTGCCGGTCGTGGCGGCGGGCGTGTGCTGCCAGAACGCCGACGACCAGGGCGGCACCGGCCAGCGCGGTCTGCCGCTGGAGGCGATGCCCGCCTACATCCAGGACGTTCTGGATTTGATTGAATATGCGAACGGCCCGACGAATTCCACTTGGGGCGCAAAGCGCGCGGAGGCCGGGCATCCCGCGCCATTCAACCTGCAATTTCTCGGTCTGGGAAATGAAGACGCGCAGACCGACGTTTTCCGCGAACGGTTCAAGATGATTTGCGACGCGGTGAAGGCGAAGCATCCCGAAATCACCATCATCGGCACGGTTGGCCCGGCCCCGGATGGTTCGGACTACGATCTGGGCTGGAAATTTGCCAACGAGCAGCGCCTCGAAATGGTGGACGAACATTATTACGAAAAGCCGGAGTGGTTTTTGCAGAACCTCGCCCGTTACGACACCTACAACCGGGCGAACTCCAAAGTCTATGTGGGTGAATACGCCTCGCAGGGCAACGCCTTGTTCAACGCCCTCGCCGAGGCGGCTTACATGACCTCGCTGGAGCGCAACGGCGATGTCGTCCACATGGCTTCGTATGCGCCGCTGCTCGCCCGCGAGGGGCACACGCAATGGCGGCCCGACATGATCTACTTCAACGCCACCAATATCCTGCTCACCGCGAATTATTACGTTCAACAGATTTTTGGGCGGAACCAGGGTGACGTCTATTTTCCGGCCACGGTTTCCGCCGCGGCGCCGTCCAGCGGAGACTCAACGAAAAGCGTCGTGGTTTCCTGCGTCAGTGACAGCGGCACCGGCGACATCATTCTCAAGATCGTGAACGGAAATACCAACGCCGTTTCCGCCCAGGTGACTTTGCCGCAGTCGTTTTCAATCAAGCCGCGGGCGACGCGCATGGTTTTGACCGGCGATGCCAAAGCCTCGAACAGTTTTAGGAATCCCAGAGCGGTTGTCCCGGCGACGTCGGAATTTGCGGCGGGAAATTCATTCGATTGCAGCGTCCCCCCGGAATCGTTGACCGTCATCCGGATGAAAACCCGATGATGCGTTGAGCCAGCTCTTCCAATGTTGTAATTGAATGGCAGATTGAATTAAAACCAACCCATGCAAAATCCCCTCCGGAAATTTCTGGCGATAATTGGCGCGATTTTCGTCGCCGCAAACCTTTCCGCATCCGCTGCGACGGGCTTGAAA
>CAYPTV010000588.1:0-2156 GCA_964413505.1 uncultured Bifidobacteriaceae bacterium
AGACGGCGAAGAATTACACCGCCGGCCTCATCATCCTCGCCGCCGCGCCCTGCACCGCGATGGTTTTTGTCTGGAGCTATCTGACAGACGGCGATCCCGCCTACACGCTCGTCCAGGTGGCGGTGAACGACCTCATCATGCTCGTGGCCTTCGCGCCGATTGTGATGTTTCTCTGCGGCGTGGCCCATGTCATCGTGCCGGCCAAGGTGCTTGTCACATCCGTCGTGGTGTTCATCGTGATTCCGCTGGCGGCGGGTTGGCTGACGCGCACGACGCTCCTCAAATCGCGCGGCAAGGGCTGGTTCGAGCAAAAGTTCCTGCCGAAATTTCATCCGGTGATGATTGGAGCGCTCCTGTTGACGCTCGTTCTAATATTTGCATTTCAATCGAAGAATCTTACCAGCCGCTGGCTTGCCGTGCTGCTCATTGCCGTGCCGATTGTGATTCAGGTTTATTTCAACGCCGGACTGACCTATCTGCTCATGCGGCGTCTGCGCGTGGAGCACAATGTTGCCGCGCCCGGCTCACTTATCGGTGCGAGCAATTTTTTTGAACTAGCCGTGGCTGTCGCCATCACGCTCTTTGGTGCCGATTCCCCCGCCGCGCTCGCAACCGTCGTCGGCGTGCTGGTGGAAGTGCCGGTGATGCTTTCCGTTTGCAATTTTTGCAACCGCTCACGCGGCTGGTATAATCAAAAATGCGTTGCCGTGTGACGAAAACCAATTTCCATGAAACTTTCTGAATTAAAAAACAGCCTCAACCAGCGGCCCGAAGCAAATGTTCGTTTTCATCTGCCAAATGGAGAATTCGTCCCTCCTCATGCTCATGTTACCGAAGTGGCGCGCATTGACAAACGATTCGTGGATTGCGGCGGCACATTGCGCAACGATTCCCTCTGCCGCTTGCAGACATGGTTTGCGGATGACGTTGACCACCGGTTGACGGCGGGAAAACTCGTGAAGATTCTTGAGAAGGCAAAGTCCTTTCTTGAGTCGGATGACCTTGAAGTGGATGTCGAACACGAAGTCGGTTTTATCAGCCAGTTTCCTCTTGAATCAGCAGAAGTTTTGCAGCACGAAACCATTCTTCATTTAACCGAGCGTCATACGGCTTGTCTGGCGATGGACAAATGTCTGCCCGCTTCCAAGCCCGCGTCGGATTTCAACCCGCTTAAATTCAACTTCCGTGACCAGCAATCCTCTTCCGGCTGCTGCTCGGAGAAACCAGAACCAAAATAAATTGAATCATGAAAAAAAACGTATTGTTTGTCTGCATCCACAACAGCGCGCGCAGCCAGATGGCCGAGGCGTTCCTGAACCAGATTTGCGGCGATGAATTTGAAGCACACAGCGCCGGAATTGAACCCGGCAAGCTCAATCCAACCGTAGTCGAAGTGATGCAGGAAGTTGGCATTGATATTTCCGGCAACCAGACCAAGTCCGTGGCTGTTATGCTCAAATCCAGCAAGCTCTTCGCCTACATCATCACCGTCTGCGACGAGACGAGCGCGGAACGCTGCCCGATTTTCCCCGGCGTCACCACGCGGCTGCATTGGGGTTTCCCCGACCCGTCCAGTTTTCAAGGCGCGGAAAAACTGGCCAAGACCCGCGAAGTGCGCGACGCCATCAAGGAAAAAATCGAGCAATGGTGCGGGGAAATTTGCTGCTTGGCGGCTTGAGTTTGAAATTTAGCCACGGATTATTGGCAAATTGAGGACCGACCGCTTAAGGTTGCGGAATTATCCCCACTACCAATAATTGCCATAGGTTGCTTTGTGATTTATTTGCATTTTTCAAATCAGCAACCGTCTCAAACAGCGACAGTAACCAACAGTTTTAATTCTCCTGTTGTAAAACACGCCATCAACTGCCGCTGCGTGAAATCATGCCGGCTGCGCGCCGAACCGTAATCGGCCAGATGCCTCCCGCCCAACCACATCGCCAGTTCCGCCACCCGTTCCACCGTCGCTTTCTTCGCCGCTTTCTCGCTCATCCCTCTACAGACGCACCAGATATCATATGGTTTCTACAAAGGGAGGCAGAATTAAAAGCAAAATTCAGTTTAGGCTACATCCTTTTTACGGCCACTGATAGAAATGAAATCACATCTGACTCATTGTTTTAAGGGTTGAAGAAAAAAGGTTGGCTTGCGGGTTT
>CAYPTV010000589.1:0-2150 GCA_964413505.1 uncultured Bifidobacteriaceae bacterium
TGCGCCGGCGCGGCGATTTGTTCCGCAAGATTGGCGCGCAGGATTTGGCCGGCTACAAGCGCGCCGGCGGCGCGGAAGCCATGCCGCGCGCGCTGCTGATGATTGACGAGTTTCAGGAATTTTTCACCGAGGAGGACCGCGTGTCGCAGGGCGCGGCGGTGCTGCTCGACCGCATCGTCCGGCAGGGCCGCGCGTTTGGGATTCACGTCATCCTTGGCTCGCAGACGCTCGGCGGCGCCTACACGCTGGCCCGCGCGACCATCGGGCAGATGGTCATCCGCATCGCGCTGCAATGCAACGAGGCCGACGCCTATTTGATCATGGACCAGGACAATCCCGCGCCGCGCCTGCTTTCGCGGCCCGGCGAAGGCATTTATAACGATGCCGCCGGTGCCATCGAAGGCAACAGTCCGTTCCAAGCCGTCTGGCTCTCCGACAAAACCCGCGACGGCTGGCTCGCAAAAATCCGCGAACGCGCCGATCACAATCCGAATCAGTATCCCGGCCCGATTGTGTTTGAAGGCAACGCGCCGGCGGATGTGCGGGAAAATTATTTGCTCGCCGAATTGCTGCGGAGCGCGCCCGTCCCGGGCGCAGCAACGCACGCAGACAAAACAGTTTTCGGGATTTCGGAATCACAGCCAAAACCGGACGTCGCTGCGCCCGGGGACGGGCGCGCTCCGGTGCCGGCCAGCATCTGGCTGGGCGCGCCGAATTCCATCAAAGGCCCGACGGAAGCAATTTTTCGGCGGCAGAGCGGCGGCAATCTGCTGGTCGTCGGCCAGAGCGAGGAACGCACGGCGACGATTTTGTCCGTGGCGCTGGTTTCGCTGGCGGCGCAATATCCGAAAGGTGGGGTGCGGTTCGTGGTCTTGGACAGCACGCCGCCGGGCTTTCCGCAGCGCGAATTTTTGCAGGGCGTCATCCGGGCGCTGCCGCAGGAAGTCGGGCAGGGCAGCAACAGCAACCTCGCCGAAGTGATGGCCGGGCTGGCGGAGGAGCTGAAAAAACGAGCGGAAAACGAATCCGCCGGGCCGGAGATTTTCGTGCTGATCCACGGCCTGCAAAATTTCAAGAAACTGCGGCAGGAGGATGAATTCAGTTTTTCCAGCAGCAGCGGCGATGCGCCGAACCCCGCTGCCATTTTGCTGAACCTGATCACCGAAGGCTCGGCGCGCGGCATCCACGTCATCGCCACCTGCGACACCTACAACAATGTCAGCCGTTGTCTCGGCCGGAAAACCCTGAGCGAATTTGAAATGCGCGTCATCTTCCAGATGAGCGCCAGCGACTCGGCCAGCCTGATTGACTCGCCCGCCGCCGCCACCCTCGGACTGCACCGGGCGCTTTATTACAATGACCGCGAGGGCAGTCTGGAAACGTTCCGGCCGTATGCCCAGCCGGACAACGAGTGGATTGAAAGCCTCGCTCTGCGGCGGGAGTGAAATCAAATCACGCCGTTGATGACATCGGCGGCAACACCGCAGCCTGGCTTCACCCGGCCGATTTTTTCGGCCAAAACAAATTTAACTTCCCCGCCGCTCACTTTTTTGTCGAGCAGCATGGCTGCGAAAAGTTTTTTTCGCCGGGCGGAATTCAACTTGATCCCGACCGGCAATCCGGCGTTGAGAAACAATTTTTCAATCCGCGCCGCCTCGTCCTGCCGCAGCCCCAAAATCTTTTGCGACAATTTTGCCGCCGCCACCTGCCCGATGGCAATGGCCTCGCCATGCAGAAATTTTCCGTAACCGGAGCTGTTTTCAATCGCGTGGCCGATGGTGTGGCCGAAATTGAGGATCGCGCGCAAGCCGTTTTCCGTTTCGTCCTGCGAAACGACCTCGGCCTTGATTTCACAGCAGCGGGCGATGATTTGCGAAAGCGTCTTCAGATTCCGCCGCAAGATTCCCGGCATTTCATGCTCCAGTTGTGCGAACAGTTTCGCGTCGTAAATGACGCCGTATTTGACGACCTCGGCGAGGCCGGCGCGAAATTCGCGTTCCGGCAAAGTTTTCAAAGTTTCCAAATCGCACAGCACGAGCCGGGGCTGGTAAAATGCGCCGACGAGATTTTTTCCGGCGCGCAAATTGACGCCGGTCTTGCCGCCGACGGAACTGTCCACCTGCGCGAGCAGCGTCGTCGGCACCTGCACG
>CAYPTV010000590.1:0-2148 GCA_964413505.1 uncultured Bifidobacteriaceae bacterium
CGTGACGGCTCAACAAATCACCCTTGATTGTGACGAAATCGCAGCCCGCGTGGCCATTCTGGATTTGCACCGTCGCCGTCGCCAGATCGGACGCGATGAATGTGCAGCCAAGCAATGCCCGCAAAAGTTTTTCCACCGTCGGATCGGTCTGAATCACGTCCAGCGCGCGGACAATCTGGCCTTGTTTCAAGCCATTTGTCGCGGCGGTTTTATTTTCGTCAGGCGACAATTCTCCGCCAAACACAAGCTGCTTGTCGTCGGGAATTCCGATGGAAAGCGCGGCGACGCTGGCCCGGCCGGATCTGTTGGCGCTCAAGTCGGCGAGAATTTCCTGCGCGGATTCCGGCTGCTCGGTCAAAACGAGTTGCAGGTGATGGCCGAGCGCATTTTCGACGGCGACAACGAATTGTTCGGGAACGCGGATGCGATCCGCCAGCGAGCCGATGACCGAGCGCGATTGCCGCAACGCCGCGACCGTGCCCGCGTCGAAACCCTCGTGCGAGCCTTCGAGCTGTTCGAGAACCGTCAGGCGCGAGCGTGTCTCGGCCTGCTGCTGCAAGAAATGATCCTGCTCGACCGACGACTGCTGCAATTCATTCTGCAATTCGCGCAGACGATTTTGCCGCTGCTCGACCGAGCCGCGCGTCGTCGCGACGTTCAGTTTTTCGACTTCGACGCTCGCGGTAAATTCTTGCAGGCGCGATTCGAGCCGCATGCGTTCTTCTTCCAGTTGCACTTTTTCGGCGGAAAGTTTTTCGAGCCGGATCGTGTTGCCCTGTTTCTGCAAATCGAGCGCGGTGATTTCATTGCGGATGCGGGTCAAATCCTGCGCGGCGGAAAACGCGGCGGATTGGGCCTGGCGCAAGGATTCCTGACGGTTCCGCAAATCGTTTTCAACCTGTTGTAACGCCTCGCGCTTCGACTGCAAACCCTGCTTGTGCTGCGCGAGCGCGGATTCCGACGCGGATAATTTTTCGGTGACGACCGCCAGTTCTTCCTGCGCAGCGCGAAGACGTTCTTCGGATTGCGAAATCTCCGCGAGCGCCTTGGAATTTTGCGACGCGATTTCGTTCAATCGTTCCTCGTTGAACTGAATCCGGCTTTCGTGACGGTCAATCTCACCTTTCAATTCCAAGCCGCGCTGTTGTTGCGCGGCGACTTCGTGTTCCAAATCCGAAAGCCGTTCGCGCAGTTGCGAAATTTCATTTTCAAAACGCAGCACATGGTTCGAGCCGGTTTCGATTTCGCTCCGTAGATTTTCGACCGCGGAATTTTTCTCGGAAATTTCCGCGAGCAGCACGTCAAACTGATGCCGAGCGAGCTGCGTTTCGAGATGCTGAAGCTCCAGCGAAATTTGTTTGTAACGTTTCGCCTTGCCCGCCTGGCGTTGCAGCGAACCGATCTGCCGTTTCACTTCCTTGATCGTGTCGGCGACGCGCAAAAGATTTTGCTCGGTGTATTCGAGTTTGCGGAGCGATTCCTTTTTCTGCGATTTGAATTTTGTGATGCCCGCCGCTTCCTCGAAAATCATCCGGCGGTCTTCCGGCTTGCTCGAAAGAATCTGCGTGATGTGGCCTTGCGCAAGAATGCTGTAGCTCGTGCGCCCGACGCCCGTGCCCATGAAAAGCTGCTGGATGTCCTTGAGCCGGCACGGAGTCTTGTTCAAAAAATATTCACTGCCGCCGTCACGAAAAATGCGGCGCGTGAGCGTGACTTCGTCGTAGGCGACCTCGACACCGGCTGCGCGGAGATTTTCGCCGTCCACGCCGCCGAGCGTGAGCGAGACTTCGCCCATGCCCATCGGCTTGCGCCCGTCCGTGCCGTTGAAGATCACGTCGGCCATTTCGCCGCCGCGCAACGCCTTGGCCGACTGCTCGCCGAGCACCCATCGGATGGCGTCGGACACGTTGGATTTGCCGCAGCCGTTCGGGCCGACGATGGCCGTGACGCCGGGCTGAAAATTCAGTGCGGTCTTGTCCGCAAAAGACTTAAAGCCGAAAACTGTTAAATTTTTGAGATACATGATTTTTAACTGCGATTATTCGCAAATAGGCAACCACAATTGCCGGTTCAAGTAAAGCAAAAACCACAACATAAAGTGGTTTTTGCCGTCGCAGGCACAACTAATTGGTGAGGAACCGTGATTGG
>CAYPTV010000591.1:0-2148 GCA_964413505.1 uncultured Bifidobacteriaceae bacterium
CGTGCCGGTGGAGGAATAATTTTTCAGGTGGTGCGCGTGGCGGGGGTCGAACCCGGACAAAATCCAATGTTCAAGCGGTAAATCTCAAGCCGCTTCACAAATAGACTCACAGGCCGTAGTCACCGCCGGTCACGATCTGTCCCGCGTAGTCGCAGCTTGGTCTAAAATTCCTCCGTCACTTAAAGCCGCCATCCTCGCCATTGTCGGCTCGGTGGATTCTTCCCCGGAGGTGGAGCCGTGAACGCCTCCCTGCCGATAGATTGGTGGGGATGGGACCAAGGGCCAGGGGCGGAGCGCGGCGCAGCCGCGCCCGCCCCGGCCCTTATTCATCAAAATAGAAACAATGGCATTGAGGTCAATTGGCCCGTTCTCCGTGATGAATTCCAAGCCGAACAGGAGCAAAAAGTGGTTGAGCGCGTCATCCAGGCCTTGCCCTCCAGACTCCGTAAGAAGATGTTCACCCTCCGCTTGCGCATCGAGTGGATGGTCAAAACCTACGGGATTGAACATATCGGACTGCAAACCATGACGATCCGTGAGAACGTCACCGACCGCAAAGAGTTTGAACGCCGGTTCAAGTCCATTGCCACCAATGTTTTCCCGGAATTGTTTTTGGACTGGCTGCGCATGTTTGAACGGCAAGAGCGCGGGGCCTGGCACGCTCATGTGGTGGTCGCCACAAAGGAGGACATCCGCACCGGCACTGATGTCGTTGCCCTCAATCAACTGCTCAAGGACAAGCGGGACCGCATAATCAGCAAGGCGGTTTATTATGCGGGCATCAAACGGCTGGCCTCCCCGAATTTGAGAGCCATCTGGAAAGAGTTCCGGCGCTTGTGCGGTCTGGGTGAATTCAAGGCCCGACGGCAGAAGAAAGGGGCGCGTTATTACAAGTTTGATGCCTGTCATCTGCTGCCGATCATCAGCACGGCACAAGCCCTGGCCGTTTATGTGTCCAAATATATTTCCAAGGGTTTTGACCATCGCCGGCCCGAGGACAAGGGGATGCGGCTGGTGGGCTGTTCTCGTAACGTTTCACGGCTTTGCAATGAGCATTTCTCGTGGGTGGGCGGCGGCGGAAAGCTGTGGCGGGCCAAGCTGGGGATTCTGGCGGGCTTGTTGAACATCCGGTCGCTGGATGAGTTTGCGGAGCGTTTCGGGCCGAAGTGGGCCTATCAGTTGCAACCGGCCCTGGCCATGATTGAACTGCCGTATTATGAAAACATGACGCTGGCGAAATTGAACGGCTGGGATTTGCGGGGTCAAAACGGCGAGGAATGGCCTTATCCTGACCTGACGCCGCCCAAAGATTTTGTGTGCCAATCGCATTTGAAGGCGTTTGTCCTGGCCAAGGAAATTGAGTTGGGTCATCAACGGGTGCGCCCGGATCGGGAGTTCAAACGCTGCGCCCTATTCAAGCCCAAACCTCCGGCGGACCGGCTGCGCCCGGTGGTCAAATCATGGATGGATCACACGGCAGGGGAAAATTGACACCTTGCAGCATTTCCGGCGACGCAGATTCCTTGAAACGTTTCGGATTTGTCATCCGGTGGCCACGAACCTAGCGGACAAGACCGCTTGCCATGTGGCCACAAACGGGCTACATTTGCGCCATGAGTAAAACCGCAACCATCCGCACCCGCATCGAACCCGGCCTGAAGGTCGAGGTTGAAAACATCCTGTCGGATTTGGGGCTGACAGTTTCCGAAACGGTGCATCTGCTTTACCGTCAGATCAAACTGCAACGCGGCCTGCCATTCGACGTGCGGATTCCGAACGAGTTGACGGTGCGCACGCTCAACGCGAGCAAGGCCGGTCGGGGCGTCAAACGCTTTGGCAGCAAAAAGGAACTCTACGGCGATCTGGGCCTGTGAGGACCTTCAGCCGCACAACGCAGTTCAAGAAGGATGTCAAACTGGCCGGGAGGCGCGGCAGGGATTTGGGGAAGCTCAAGGCGGTGCTCGACTTGCTGATTGCCGGCTATGAACTGCCGGCGCAATGCCAGGACCACCCGTTGCGGGGAAACTTCACCGGCAGCCGGGATTGCCACATAGAACCGGACTGGCTGCTGATTTACACGCTCACCGGGAATGCCGGACACGTCCGGCTGGAACGCACCGGAACGCACAGTGATTTGTTCCGGTGAAC
>CAYPTV010000592.1:0-2147 GCA_964413505.1 uncultured Bifidobacteriaceae bacterium
TGCGCCGGCATTATCCGGTTCAAGTTCACGGGTCATTGGCGCTCGCGCGTCAAACTCTCAGCGTCACCCACAGGTGATTTGGCTCCCCGAACAATTTGAACACTAGAACGCTTTGCCTGAAGCGTCAAGCCGATGAAACTCATTTTTCAAAAAAGTAACGAGCCAAAGCTGGCAAACGAATTTCGTCCGTAGTATTTTACACCCGAAATTTTCGCAATAATTGATTTATGTCCAATCCGAAAAACTCTGCGAACCAAAAAGCTTCCGATTCAGTCCGCGACGCCGCGATGCAGGAAACTTCCGCTGTGCTTGAGAAGTTGAACACTTCGCCGTCGGGCTTGAGCGAAGCGGAAGCCGCCGCGCGCCTGGAGCAATACGGCCCGAACGAGGTCGCGCAGGAAAAACAGCACGGCTGGCTGCTGCGGCTCTGGGTGGCCGTGCGCAATCCGCTGGTCATTCTGCTGGCCGTCATCGCCACCATCACGTTTGCGACGGCGAGCGAGGCGAGCGACTACATTGGCGCCTCGGTGATGGTGGGGATGATTGTGCTGGCGGTGATGCTGCGTCTCATCCAGGAAACAAAGGCCGACAGCGCGGCGGCCAAGCTCAAGGCGATGATCAAGGTCACGGCGACGGCGCTGCGCGACGGCCAGCCCAAGGAAATCCCGCTCAAGGACCTCGTGCCCGGCGACGTGGTGAAGCTTTCCGCCGGCGACATGATTCCCGGCGACGTGCGCTTGATTTCCGCGAAGGATTTGTTCGTCATCCAGGGCACGCTCACCGGCGAATCGCTGCCGGTGGAAAAAACCGACGTGCGCGACGCGCGACAGAACATTTCCATCATCGAACATACCAACCTCTGTTTTCTCGGAACGAGCGTGGAAAGCGGCGCGGCCACGGCGGTCATTGTGGCCACCGGCGTGCAGACGTATTTCGGCAAGATGGCCAGCAGCCTCGCCGCCCAGCAGCCGGACACGGCCTTTGACAGGGGCGTCAAACGATTCGTGTGGCTGATGATCGCCTTCATGGCGGTGATGTCGCCGATGGTGTTTTTCATCAACGGCTTCACCAAGCACAGTTGGGGCAAGGAAACATTTCTCTTCGCGCTGGCGATCGCCGTCGGCCTGACGCCGGAAATGCTCCCGATGATCGTGTCGGTCTGCCTTTCCAAGGGCGCGCTGGCGATGTCGAAGAAAAAAGTCATCGTCAAGAAACTCAATTCCATCCAGAACTTCGGCGCGATGAACGTGCTTTGCACGGACAAGACCGGCACGCTCACGATTGACCATGTCATCCTGGAAATCCACTGCGACGTTTTCAAAAACGAAAGCGAGGAGGTCCTGCGCGACGCCTATCTCATCAGCCATTTTCAGACGGGCCTGAAAAATGTCTTGGACCGCGCTGTCTTGAAATATTCCGAGCTGCACCGCGAACTCGGTGTCGAAAAAATTTCCAAGGTGGACGAAATTCCATTCGATTTTTCACGCCGCATGATGTCCGTGGTCGTCGAAGGCGCCGACGGACAGTGCCAGTTGCTGACAAAGGGCGCACCGGAATCCGTGTTCAAAAAATGCACGCACTTCGAGAGCGCCGGTGAAATTTTCGAGATGGAGCCGATCCTGGTCGGCAATCTGATCGAGCAGGTCAATTCCCTGAGCGAGGACGGCTTTCGCGTGCTCGCCATCGCCAGCAAAAAAATGGAGAAGCGCGGCGCGTGTTCCAAGGCCGACGAGGAAAACCTTGTGTTGACGGGCTACCTGGCGTTTCTCGACCCGCCCAAGGATTCCGCCAAAACCGCCATCGCCGCGCTGCGCCAGCACGGCGTGACAGTGAAGGTTTTGACCGGTGACAACGACCTCGTCACGCGCAAGGTCTGCACCGAGGTCGGCATTGACGCCGAAAAAATCATCCTCGGCAACGACGTGGAAAAAATGACGGACGCGCAACTGGCGGACGTGATTGACTGCACGGACGTTTATGCGCGGCTGTCGCCCGCGCACAAAAAGCGCGTCGTGCAGGCGCTCCAGAAAAAAGGCCACGTCGTCGGATTCATGGGCGACGGCATCAACGACGCGCCTGCGCTGCGTGCGGCGGACGTGGGCATTTCCGTGGACACGGCGGTGGACATCGCCAAGGAATCCGCCGAC
>CAYPTV010000593.1:0-2144 GCA_964413505.1 uncultured Bifidobacteriaceae bacterium
GACTTGTTAGGCATCACGTCAACAACAACAAAATATGAATCATAAAACATACGGAATCTGGCTGGTGGCTTGCATCGTCGCAATGCCAATAATCATCGTCGCGATGTGGAAATCTTGCGGCGCTCTAGCAATCCCGCTCGGCATCCAGGGCGGAACGTGCTTGATGCTGCTCGGACGCTGTGCATGGAAAATGAATAATCGCAAGTGATGCCTAACTATGTATTCGGACACCGAACGCGGGCATATGCCATTTGGGTGTCGAACGGGTTTTTGTTGTGTTTGCTGGGGTGATTGTTGAAGATTGTTTGATTATGACTCCCAAAGTGTTCCCGGCAAAGGCTGCGTTCGTGATTGCCAACCCCAAGTCCAGGCTGCTGGATCAATTGCGGGAGGTATTGCGGGTGAAACACTATTCGCTGCGGACGGAGGAGGCTTACGGGCAGTGGGTGCGGCGATATTTGATGTTTTGCAGGGATCACCGACACCTCACCCCGACCCTCTCCCCATCCGATGCGGAGAGGGGGAAGCAATGGCGGCATCCCCGTGATTTGGGTGCGGCTGATGTTGTGGCGTTCCTCAATCATCTGGCTAACGTGGAAAATGTGGCGGCGGGGACGCAGAATCAAGCGTTAAATGCGATTTCTTTTTTATACACGCAGGTGCTGGGTCTGGAGCTGGGGGATTTGAGCGAGTTTTTGCGTGCGAGCAAGCGGCGGCGTGTGCCGGTGGTGTTGAGCAAGGATGAAACGCAACGATTGCTGGCATCGCTGGAGGGGACGTATCAGTTGATGGCGCGGGTGCTGTATGGGACGGGACTGCGGCTGCTGGAGCTGCTGCGGTTGCGTGTGCAGGACGTTGATTTTGACCGGAACCAGATCGTGGTGCGCGGTGGCAAGGGTGACAAGGACCGGGTGACGGTTCTGCCGGAGAGCTTGCGGACGGCCATCATGGAGCATCTGAAAAGAGTAAAGCTGTTTTGGGAGGCGGATGTGCGGGAAGGGTTTGGGGAGGTGTGGTTGCCGGAGGGGCTGGCGCGGAAATATCCCAAGGCGGCGCGGGAGTGGGGCTGGCAATGGGTGTTTCCATCGCGGTCGCGGTCGCGTGACCCGCGTTCGGGGAAGATGCGGCGTCATCATGTGCAGGAGACGGGATTGCAGCGTGCGGTGAAGGCGGGCTTGCGGTTGGGCGGCATCACCAAACAGGCAAGCTGCCACACGCTGCGGCATTCGTTCGCGACGCATTTGCTGGAGAATGGTTATGACATCAGGACGGTGCAGGATTTGCTTGGGCATAAGGATGTGGCGACGACGCAGATTTATACGCATGTGATGAACCGTCCCGGTTTGGGCGTCAGGAGTCCGCTGGATGGGTGAAGTTTATGAACATTCAACATTCAACTTTTAACATTCAATGAGTAATCAATTTGACCTGGAAGAGCGCCTGCTTGAATACGCGGCGCGCGTAATCCGGCTGGTGGAAAAGCTGCCGGACACGCGGGCGGGCAATCATGTTGCCGGGCAACTGCTGCGTTCAGGCACGTCTCCGCTGCCGAATCATGGCGAGGCGCAGGCGGCTGAATCGCGCCGGGATTTCGTCCATAAAATGAAAATCTGTCACAAAGAACTGCGGGAATCACGTCGCTGGTTGCGGTTGATTCAACAGGTGCCGTTGCTCAAACCGGCGCAAGTGCAGCCGCTGGCGGATGAGACGGAAGAACTGGTCAGGATTTTTGCCGCCAGTTTGCGCACGGCGCAACAACGCGGCAAGACGCCAGAGGCGAAGGAATAACTTTGGAAAGTTAAGCGTTGAACGTTGGACGTTGAATGTTTCCGTCCACGTTTCGCCACGCATTTGCTGGAGAACGGATGTGATGACGAGGCCGGGCATCGGTGTCCGCAGTCCGCTGGATAATTAAAATTAGGAGTTGGAAGCTGGGAGTTGGAAGTGGGGAGTCGGCTGGATGGGTGAAATTTACCACCAAGGCACCAAGGCACAAAGCATGGACTAATCATAAAAGTCAGAATGATGAATGAAGAATGAAGAATGAAGAAATACCGAACATCCAACATTCAACATCGAACATCGAGGATGACGATGAGGATGACGGGGTGAGGACGAGAAGGATTGGTCAAATGCGGAGTTGG
>CAYPTV010000594.1:0-2138 GCA_964413505.1 uncultured Bifidobacteriaceae bacterium
CATTTCCAGCGCCACGTCCGGTTTGTTCAGATTGGAAACCGCGCGTTCAGGCATCACGAGGAGGATGCGGAAAGCGCCCGCGCGCGCAAGGTATTTTGGAATGCATTTGCCCCGGTGCGGGCTTGTCGGAATCCGGTTGATTCTTTCCAGAGTAATGCTAGGCTTACCGCATGATTGCCAATGTGTCGGTCAAGGGGCAAATGGTCATCCCGGAAGCCATCCGCGAACAGGCGCGGATCAAAACCGGCGACGAACTGGATGTCGGCTACGCCAACGGGCTGGTCGTGTTGCGGAAGCGGCGCGCGATGACGCCCGCGCGCGTTCGTTCGCTGCTGCTGGCCGGACGCGAACTGCCTGAAATGACGCCGGCGGATGAAACGACCGTCGCTCGCGCGCTGCAACAGGTCAGGAGCCGACGCAAAGAGTGAAGGTTGTCTTCGATACTAATGTGGTGGCAAGCGCAAGCTTCTGGCGCGGTGTGCCATTTGATTGTCTTGCGGCATGGGCGCAAGGCCGCTGCGAAGCCGTAGTCAGCCCCGCCCTGCTCGCCGAATACCATGAAATTATCGGGGAACTCCGTCTGGAATATCCCGACCGCGCCTTTGTGAAATGGGCGGATGCGCTGACAGAATCAGCCGCGCTGGTTTTTCCGACGGATCGCGCTACGCGCGCGACGCCCGATCCCGACGACGAAATGATTTTGGAATGCGCGCTGGCGGCGGAGGCGGATTACATCGTGAGCGGCGACAAAGGGCATTTGCTGCCGCTCCGGCAATTTCGCGGAATCCCGGTTGTCAGCCCGGCGGAATTTTTGCGGCGGATTTGAACCGGTTTCGTCGCAGAGCGAATTGAATCGCCGGATTTTCAAATCTTGTTGTAGCAATTAAGGAACCAATGGCGGTTGGTAAGGCGGCAGTTGCAAAAAGAGCCTCAATTGCGTTTCAATATTCAGGCTTAATTGTGCGCCCACTGAACCAATGGTTTTTACCACCAGAGTTTTGCTCAAAGTCATTATTTTACCCACCCTAATGGCTGACTCTTTTCTCAATCCGGTCTGTGCAAATTCTTGATGCGAGGTTGACACGATTATGTCATGCGGCGATTGCCGGTCTGTATTTGAAGTGATCAGCATGAATAACGCATCCTGCCCGCTTTGGTGGAAAACGTTTGGTGAAATAACGATTGCAGGACGGACTTTCGTAGCTTGAAGGTCAGTGAACGGAAAACTTAAAAGAACTACGTCCCATTTGTTCATTCTGACTTTTTCAGCACGTCATTATAAATGTCCTCTTCGGGTGAATTCAAAAAATCAAATGTGCCAGATTTGTCCGCGGCCATGAGCAATTCAGAATCAGACAGTTCAACGGCTGGAATATCCGTGGCAGGTGGTGGAAAAGTCACATAAAACTGAAAATAATTCACCTTGAGCCTGCTGCCTTCTGGCTTTGCACGTTGGCTTAAATCCGCATCGTTTACCTTTTGGTAATAAACCGGTTGTTCTGCAATCGCGTTCATTTTTGTTGAGATGGTGATTTGAATATACTTAACTGAAATCTTCTTTGCAATACTAACTCTCCTTCACAAAGGAATTGAATGGAATGCAACCCCGGCTTGTTAAACACGAGATTGTTGAATTGAAAACCCATTTCTACAACGTCATTCGGATGATTAAATTGGATCATGCCCTTCATCGCAAAAACCACCGAGTTCTGTTCCGTCTCGTTGATGCAACGCACTTCCGTGTCAATTGCCCCTTTCCCATTAGTAACAGCCACGAACACAGTCAGCCGTGGGTGCATACAAGGAAAAGCCATCGAGTGTAATTGGCTGAAAGTGGCTACCAGCGTCTTTTCCTGCGTGACGGCATCCGTGATGACGCGGTCACACAACATCAAAGCGACGCCCATTGGTATTTCTTTGCTCATCCCGACCGTAATTTATATCAAATTCCACACGGAACAACGATATTTTTTCCGCATCAATTTGATATTTTCACCACCGAAAGCAAAACGTTTCAGCTATCCCATTTTGAATTCAGAAATCACCTTCTCCGACCCGGTGCGAAGTGGTAGCCGCCGCGAATGCGCGCGCCGCGGGCCTTGCCGGGAAAACCTTTCGGCGCGCCGGGTTTTCCCTCC
>CAYPTV010000595.1:0-2116 GCA_964413505.1 uncultured Bifidobacteriaceae bacterium
GGTCGAGCAGGCTCGCGCGCCAGAGTCCGTCGGGCTGTTGCAGCGAGAGGATTTTTGCCGCCATGTCCTTGAACAATTGCTCGAAGCGCGGACGGTCGGGATGGTTCATCGGCAGGTATTGCAGCGTGCGGACCAGCGCGCCAACCACCCAGCCGTTGCCGCGGCTCCAGAACACTTTCGCGCCGTTCGTCTCGGTCTTGTTGAAGAAGGTGCTGTCGCGGAAATAGAGGCTGTCGTTGGTGCTGTAAAGATAATCCGTGGTGCGCCAGAAATTCGTGACGGCGAAATCCATGTAGCGCGTGTCGTCCGTGACCGCGTAAAGCCGCAGCCACGCGGGCGGTGCCATGAAGAGCGCGTCGCACCAGTTCCATTGATCGTCGCCGAGCTGGGCATCGCGACGTTGCGGCGGCGCGGGATTGGCGAGAATCCAGTCGAAATGCTCGCGCATCGGCGCGATCATGCGGTTCTCGCGGTAGAGAAAATAAAGCTCGGCGCAGACCTGGCCGTAGCACTGGTCGTCGGCGTGATATTTGCGGCCCTGATATTGCGGCAGCACCCAGGCGTTCGTCTCGCCCTTGGCGAGCATCGCGTCGCGGTATTTCGGGTCGCCGGAAATTCCCGCGAGCGCCATCATGCCGACGTCGCCGACGCCCTGAATCCAGCCGGTCGGTCGATTGGTGTCCGAATGCGTGAGCTGCCAGTCGCCGACGCGCTGCATGATGTTGAGAACGGATTGCGGCGTGATGTCGGAGGAATTGTTGGTTGTCAGCGTGACTTGCCCGAATTGAGACGGCGGCCGCGACAAGAAGCCCTGTTGCGCGGGCAGTTGAAAGCTGGCGGCGAGAAAAATTACCGCGACAAGGCCGGCGCGGAACGATAAAAGGAATTTCATGCGGAAAAATTGCCCGCAAAGCTCAATTGATGCAATTGAAAACCGTTGACCGCGCGCCACGAGAATTTACACTGGTGCATCATGTTTGAAAATTCCATACGCCGGACACCGCGCCCGCAGGACGTCCCCGGAATGTCCACGCAGCAGTTGCGCGAGACGTTTCAAATCAACAACCTTTTTGCGCCGGGAGAATTGCGCGGCCATTTCACCGACCTCGACCGGCTCGTGGTCGGCGGCGTGATGCCGGCTGGCAAGCCGGTTGAACTGCCGAACCACAAGGAAACTGGCCGCGCCTTTTTCCTCGAACGCCGCGAGCTTGGCGCCATCAACGTCGGCGGCGCAGGCAAGGTTGTTGCGGACGGAAAAACTTTCGCGCTGGAAAAACTGGACTGTGTTTATCTGCCGATGGGAACGAAATCAGTTTCATTTGAAAGCGCCGACGCGAAGACTCCGGCGAAGTTTTATTTCCTGAGCTGTCCCGCGCACGCGGCGCATCCGGCGGCAATGATGAAGTCGGCGGACGCCTCGCCCGTCGCGCTCGGCGCGCAGGAAAGCGCGAACAAGCGGACGATTTACAAATTCATCCATCAGGGCGGCATCCAGAGCTGCCAGTTGGTGATGGGCTTCACGGCGCTGGAACCGGGCAGCGTCTGGAATTCCTTCCCGCCGCACACGCACTGGCGACGGACGGAGATTTATTTTTATTTCGACCTCGGAGAAAAAATCCTCGCGCATTTTTTTGGCGAACCGCAGGAAACACGACATCTGTTTTTGCACAACGACGAAGTCGCGCTGTCGCCGAACTGGTCAATGCACTTCGGCGTCGGCAGCGGGAACTACAAATTCATCTGGGGAATGGCCGGCGAGAACCAGGTGTTCGACGACATGGACGCCGTGAAGCCGCCGGATTTACGGTAATCGTTGAATCGTGAATCGTTGCATCGGATGGCGATTCACGATTCACGATTCACGATTGACGATGTAACGATGTAACGATTCAACCATTCACAATTTAACAAAACCATGAATATAAAACGTTTCGAGAACAAAGTAGCCATCGTCACCGGGGCCTGCCGCGGCATCGGCCAGGCCATCGCACTCGCATTCGCCCGCGAAGGCGCGCACGTCATCAGCATTTGCGTCGGCGATCCGGCGGAAATCACGGCCAAAATGAAAACCCTCGGCGCAAAATTCAACGCCTACACCGAGGATTTCGGCAAGCTC
>CAYPTV010000596.1:0-2113 GCA_964413505.1 uncultured Bifidobacteriaceae bacterium
CACCGCCACCGGCCGCGCGGGCCGCGACGGTCTGCCCAGCGAATGTGTTTTGCTTTTCAGCGCCGGCGACGTGGTGAAGCAGACGCAATTCATTGACGAAAAACCAGCGAAGGAACAGCAGATTGCGCGCGAGCAATTGCAGCAGATGGTCCACTACGCCGAGTGCGCCGGCTGCCGTCGCGTAGAATTGCTCGCGTATTTCGGAGAGGAGTTTTCTTCGATTCGTAGCAGCGGACGTGAGTCCGCTCAAACTACTTCGCACGCAAACGAAAATCAGAGCCGATTCACATCGGCTGCTACAGAGAATTGCGGCGCTTGCGACAACTGCCTTTCTCCGCGCGAAACTTTTGACGGCACTCTCGCCGCGCAGAAATTTCTTTCGTGCGTTTATCGCATCCGCGAGAAAAACGGTTTTGGTGTCGGCTTGAACCACGTTGTTGAAGTCCTCACCGGCGCGGACACGGAAAAAATCCGCAAATGGGATCACGTGCAGCTTTCGACTTACGGTATCGGCAAGGAACACAGCCGCCCCGAATGGGCGGCCATCGGCCGCGAACTGGTGCGGCTCGGTTTTGTCCGGCAGACAAATGAAAAATTCAGCGTGCTCGAATTGACCAATGACGGCAGGGTAATTTTGAAGACGCGCGCGGCGGTGAAATTGACCAAGCCCGCCGTCGCGCCGGAAACCAAAACCCAGCGCGTCGGCGACATTTCCTGCGACGAAATTCTGTTCGAGCGCCTGCGCGAACTGCGCAAGCGGCTCGCCGACGAACGCGACGTTCCCGCCTACATCATTTTCTCCGACGTGGCGCTGCGGCAGATGGCGCGGAACTATCCGGCGACCGAAAATGATTTCGCGCGCATCAGCGGCGTCGGGGAAACCAAGCTGCGCGAGTTCGGCAAAGTTTTTCTCGCGGAAATCGCCGCGCATTTGCAAACCAATCCGCGCCAGATTTTCGCAGACGATTCCTTCACTGCGCCGCAACCCGTTCGCAAAACCAGCTTGAACGACACCACGCGCGAAACGCTGCGCCGGTTCCGTGACGGCGAATCCGTCGAACAGATCGCCGCGCACCGGATGCTGGCCGTCAGCACCATGTATGGGCATCTCGCCATGGCTGTTGAAGCGGGCGAACCGATTGATTTGAATCAACTCGCCGGCGCGGAGGCGCAGAAAGAAATAGCCGCTGCGTTTGCACGCACCGGCTGGGGCAACATTGTCGGCGCGAAGGAATTGCTTGGCGAAAAATACGATTACGGTTTGCTGCGGGTATATCGCGCGGCAAAAAGCGGCTCAACCGCACGGCTCTGAAACCGCGCCCAGCCGGCGAAATTGGTGCGTCCACTTGTCAATCCGGCACGCGGCCTGGTAATCGCAAAATTCGCAGGGCGTCTGTTTGCCTTTGCGATACGGATCAACTTCCGCTGCGCCGGAAAAAATCTTTTCACCCATTTCGCGCAATTGCGTTTCAACACCGTCGAGCAACTTTTCAAATTCCGCGCACGGCAACGCTTCAACCGAACCTTTGCGCAACGAGCCGTCGCTGTTCCGGCGATAGTTGAATTGATCCGCTGCGCCAGTGCGATCCAGCTTGTCCAAAATGTTCGCGTCAAATCTTCCCATATGACGATACGCCGTGCGCCGCGATTCGTCGGCTTCCGCCAGAATTTCCGCACGCGAGCCGCCGCCCTTGTATTCACCGCGCAGGTTGACGTAAAAAACTCCGGCGGGAATTATTTTGCCGGCCCCGAAAATTTCCAGCGGATTTTTCCAGCGTCGCAAAACGCTCAAATAAGCGAGCAATTGCAACTGGATTCCGTGTTCGACCAGCAGCGCGTCCAGTTTTTTTCCACCGGCCTTGTAATCCAAAACCAGTGCGAGCGCGTCGCCGCTTTTTTCGTCGTGCCACAAATCCACGCGGTCAATCCGGCCTTTGAGCGCGAGCTTTTTTCCGCCGTCCAGATCAATTTCCAGCGCGGGCGCGTTCCCGATTCCAAAGTCCAGTTCGGCGTGCGAAGGATCAAAATCGTTTTGTTCGCGCAGCCAGCCGACGGTGACTTCGATGAAATTTTGGAGCGATTCGGTCATGGCGCGCGCGGCGAAAAGCGATTG
>CAYPTV010000597.1:0-2110 GCA_964413505.1 uncultured Bifidobacteriaceae bacterium
GGTAAGCCCGCCATAGTTGGCTCCGCCAAAATTGTTGATGCCGTTGATCAGCGCCGTGCCGCTCTGGAGAATCGTGCCGCCGAAGTAAGTGTTGGCTCCGGTCAATGACACCGTGCCGGTGGCGTAGAGCGCTGTGGGGTTTGCCGTGGTGGTGGTGACATTGCCATTGCCGCTGCTGCCTGTGCCCGGCAGCAAACCAGCCGTGTTTTGATTCGCAAAAGAAGCGGGAATGCCGATGGTCAACGGACCGGTGCCGGCCGCGCCGCTGACAACACCATCAATGGTCATTGTGAATGCGCCAATCGCCGCCAAACCGCCGCCGACGCTGCCGAGGACGAATGGCCGCTTGTTGGCACCAGCGTTATCCATCGTAAAAGTGGCGTTGCCCACCACCGTGCCGCCGTTCAAATTCACCTGCGCGCCCGTTGTTTTGATGCCCAAACCGCTGGCTTCAGACACCTCCGTGCAACCGCCGTCCAAATAGGACTGCCCCGTGTAGGCGTTGACCGCCGAACCTTCCACACACGTCCCAGGTCCTGCTTGGATGTAGGTCGTTGGCGCACCTGCATTCCCTCGACCGTTAATCAGACCGCCAGTATTGCTGAAATAACCAAGGGTGTTGTTTTGCCAGATATACACGTTTTGGGCGTTGCCGGTTGAATAATCCCCGAACCAGTTGCCGCCGCTGATGCTGGCATTTACGGCACCCATGTTGGGCGTGACCAGAACACCTGCCACGATTATCCAATGGCCATTAACATTAACATTATTAGCAGATGTAGATGATGTGTTAAAGCGAATCGTCTCCTCGCCGTCGTTGTGAGCCGCAGACAAATTCGCCGTCACATCAAGATTTGCAGTCTGGCCTTGGTTATTGTCATTCAAGGCAGTCACATAGCCACCAGTTACGGTGCTCATTCCCCTGATGGTAGCCGTTCCGGAACCCGCAGTGCCAGTCGTAAGATCGGTCGTGGGCCAATCAGATGTTCCAAATGTCGCATAACCAGCGGTGCTATTGGCACCAGCAGCGGTGCCGAGCAAACCCAAACCTCCCCCGCCCAAAGTGGTGGTTGTAATGGTGCCCGAAGAGGACAGGCTCAATGTCGCACCTGCCGACAACGTGAACGCCTTGAGATTGACCGTGGTCGAGGTGCCGTTGACGACCGCATTGATGTTGTTCTGGCCCGCAGTAATAGAAGTGCTGGCAAAAGTCTGCGACGTGGCTCCGGAAGCCGCGCCGTTGACCGTCAACGTGCCGCCACCAAGCGAGAGAATGACCGCGTTATTGATCAAATCCGTCGGCGTGCCCAAATTGCTGAAATCGTCCGTAAGCGTGCCGTTTTTAATCGCCATCGTGCCGGTGAACGTGTTCACCGCCGAGCCGTTGAGTGTCAGCGTGCCGGCACCGAGCTTGGTGAACGCCGTGCCCGCGATGACCGGACTGATGGTGGCCGTCTGGTTGACGACGTTGATGATCGGCGTGGTGCCCAGCGTCAAGGTGTAGGGGCCGCTGCCGCCGGCAATGATCCAGTTGTGATCCGGCACAAGGTCACCAAACTTGAGGACGCTGATGGTGTATGCCTGATCCAAAGTCACCGTGCGGTCGGCGGTGATGTTGATGGTGCTGAAATCGGCGGTGTTGCCTGTGCCGCTGGCGATGTTGCCGCCAGCCCAGTCGCCGCTGGTGCCCCAGAGGGCGCTGGCATCAGCCGTCCAAGTGCCGCTTTGGGCCTGCATGTTCAGCACACCGGCCAGCAGCAGTAGCAAGCTGGCGACAATGGAAATTTTTTGGGAGATGCTGGTTTTCATAATTTTTAAGGGCTGCTTTTTACTTCAGGGACGGGATGACGGGATCATGATTTCAATCTGACAGGTTTCAAAAAAACTCATGGTGATGGCGGCAGTTTCAGTTTTCAAAATTTGGACGTTCTGATCATTCAAACAAAGACAGCCAGCCGAAAAAATTCTTAGAATTTTGTTTTAACGGGTGTTTCTTTTGTGTGACATTACACCCCCCCGCAGGCAGGGTCAAGCAGATTTTGTCAAAAAATTTGCGATTATGCAGTTGAGGGAAGTCTGCGGGGATAGGCGGTGTTCTCCAAAAAGTTTT
>CAYPTV010000598.1:0-2094 GCA_964413505.1 uncultured Bifidobacteriaceae bacterium
AACGGTGCCTGATACTGCAGCTAATGCTGATAAGCCACCTGACCGACAGGCTTACAGACCGTGTCGACTCAGGTGGGACAAGGCCGATCTAGGTCAGTATTGTGCAGATACGTTGTTGAACTTAGGTCATTTCAATAATGTGTGTGATATAAATAGAATTATTAATGGGGAGTGTGTAAATAAAAGCATGATTGATGACTTGTATAGATTTATTGTTGAATCTTTAACTATGTCGGCAAATTCCAGTGTGCCTAGAACTAGTAATAACTTTTTCAAACATTGGTGGGATGATAATCTGAGAGATTTGAAGGCTAAATCAATTGATGCACATGCCTTGTGGAAAAGTTGTGGTTGTCCACGTGATGGTGATGTATACCACCTTAAAAGATCTGCCAAGGCAGAATACAAACTGGCTTTACGTCAGAAAAATCGTGATGACATTGATTATGTGTCTAATGAACTCCACGATATGCTCTTGCAAAAAGAGCAGTCTGCCTTCTGGAAGACGTGGTCAGCAAAATTCTGCAAGAAGGTAAAACCGTCAGAATTTATCGACGGCTGTAATGACTCATCTCAGATAGCTAACACGTTTGCTACTGTTTTTGCAAGAGCATGTACTAATAATAGTATCGAAGCCAGTGTAAAATTGTATAAAGAGTATGAGTTATGTAAACAAGAATATGTTAAAGTGTCTTCTCGTGAAGATACTGCGATGATTGATATAGAGTTAATTAATAAATCCATCAGCTGCCTCAAGCGGGGTAAAGCTGCTGGACTAGATGGAATTGAAGCAGAACATCTAGTGTATGCACACCCAATTGCTCAGTATCTACTTCTCTTACTTTTTAATAGCATGTTGTTTCATGGTTATGTACCGCAAGAATTTGGAAGTGGAATTATCATACCAATTATTAAAGATAAAAGTGGTGACACAACATCAAGTGCCAATTATCGTGGAATTACACTGAGTTCTAATATTGCAAAACTTTTTGAAATGTGCATTTTAGATATGTATGGCAGTTATTTATTGTCATCAGATTTACAATATGGATTTAAAAAGAATTCTAGTTGTAATAGTGCAATATATACAGTTAGGTCTGTAATAGAGTATTTCACCAAGCATGGATCTACTGTTAATGTTTGTCTACTGGACATGTCCAAGGCATTTGATAAGGTAAACCACCATGGCCTGTACATTAAACTTATGAAAAGAAATGTACCAATTAGATTTATTAATGTTATAACAAATTGGTATAGCAAATGTTATGCTGCAGTACGGTGGAATGGATGTTTTTCTCAGTTCTTTGATGTATGTTGTGGGGTAAGACAAGGGGGAGTGTTATCTCCAGTGTTGTTTGCCATTTATGTTGATGACATTATTATGGATTTAAAAACTAGTCAAGAGGGATGTTGTATTGATGGATTGTATCTAGGCTGTGTCATGTATGCCGATGATTTGTTATTGTTGTCTGCCTCACTTACAACATTACAAAGAATGATAAACATATGTGCAATTGCCGCAGGTCATTTAGATATAGCTTTTAATGTGCAGAAATCAATGGTAGTTAGGGTAGGACATGCCTGTAAACATGTATGTGTTAATGTTACTCTTAATGGGCTAGCCCTTCCATTTGTAGACAAGGCCAAATATCTTGGAGTATTCATTACAGCAGGAAGGCAATTTAAAGTAAGTGTAAGTGAACCAATAAATAAGTTCTATAAAGCTGTCAATGGCATTCTGTATAAATGTAAGGGGCGTATGAACGATGTTGTTATTTTGCATTTATTTAATTCTTATTGTAAGCCACTCCTTTGTTATGCATGTGAATGTGTTGACATGCTTAAAAGTGATTATAGGCGATTGATTAATGCTTGGAACAGTATCTACTGGAAATTATTTAACGTTTCTGATAGCAATTGTTTAAATGACATTATCAGGTTTACTGGTTATATACCAATTTCACTAGAAATTGATATAAGGAAGTATTCTTTTTTGTATAAACTTCAAATCAGTGATAATGCTGTATTGAGAGATTTGTATAAGCTATTTGGTGAACAAGAGATTGTCGATCTAGCTGCCGAATATAATATGAC